>JAFEEP010000239.1 GCA_018241045.1 Pseudomonadota bacterium
CGTTCCAGCCCGGCGACCACCTCCGGCAGGCCGACGTGATCGGCCCAGAACATCGGGCCGCCGGTCCAGGCGGGCCAGCCATAGCCGTTGAGCCAGACCGTATCGATATCGCCGGCACGCTGGGCCATTTTCTCGTCGAGGATCTTCGCGCCTTCGTTGATCATCGGATAAAGCAGCCGCTCACGGATTTCGTCCTTGCCGATGGCGCGCTGGGGCAGGCCCTGCTTGGCGGCGAAATCGGCGATGATCGCCTTGACTTCGGCCGAGGGGGTGCGGTTGCGGTTCTCATCGTAGTCGTAATAGCCCTTGGCGGTCTTTTGCCCCCAACGTCCCGCGGCGCAGAGCGCATCGCGGACTGTCTCGATCCGCGCGGGATCGCGGTGCCAGCCGATGTCGAGCCCGGCCAGGTCGCTCATCTGGAACGGCCCCATCGGAAAGCCGAACTCAAGCAGGACGTCATCGACGTCGTTGTAGGCCGCGCCCTCCATCAGCATTGCCTGGGCCTGTTGCTGGCGCGGGCTGAGCATCCGGTTGCCGATGAAGCCGTGGCACACGCCCGAAACGACCGGAATTTTGCCGATATTCGGGGCCAGCGCCATCACCGTCGCCAGTTGCGCATCGCCGGTCTTCGCCCCGCGCACCACTTCGAGCAGCTTCATGATGTTGGCGGGCGAGAAGAAATGCATTCCCAGTACGGCTTCGGGCCGGGGCGTTTGCGTCGCCATTTCGTCGATGTCGAGATAGCTGGTGTTCGAGGCAAGGATCGCGCCGGGCTTGGCGATCGCGCCGAGCCGGGTGAAGATCTCTTTCTTCAGGTCCATGTTCTCATAGACCGCCTCGATCACCAGGTCGCACCCGGCCAGATCGTCGAACTTCACGCTGGGGGTCAGTCGGGCCATCGCCGCGTCGACCGCGTCCTGGGTCATCCGTCCGCGCTTGACCGCGTTTTCATAATTGCGCCGGATCGTTGCAATCCCCTTGTCGAGTGCAGCCTGTTCGCGCTCGACGATGGTCACCGGGATGGCGCCGGTCAGGAAATTCATCGCGATGCCGCCGCCCATCGTGCCCGCACCCAGCACTCCGACCCGCTCGATCGGCAGAAGCCCGGTACCCGCCGGGATGTTTTCGACCACGCCGGCCCGGGCGCGGGCAGTTTCGATGTGTTCCTTCGCACCGGCGATGGCTTCGGACATGGCGCGTTCCTCCTCATGCTCGGCAATCGTTGCCTGGCGCGCTAGATGTGGCGCTCTGGCAGATACCGCATTTTCGAATTAAGCGTTGCAAGCATGACGAGTCAATGACGCCGCGCTGGTTTGTGGGGTTTGGCTGGCGACATTCCGCTTGACGCCACGCCCGAAAAGTTCCCCGGTCGCCGTCAAGGGAGACTGGCGCCGATGGCAGGCAATTACGATCGCATATCCTACCTTGTCGTGTTCAACGAACAGAGCGCGTTCAAGGATACCTATGGCGGCGCGATCGGCATGGTCGCGGTCGAATGTCAGTTGCTCAAGCCCGATGTTCCCTCCGATGCGGTGGTGATCTTCTCCCACCCGATCGGCGGCGGGGCCTATCTGCCGCTGGTCGGCCAGCTCGCCAAGCTGGGCCTGCACACGATCTACTGCAATCCGCGCTATCGCGGCAACGATACCGCGCTGATCATGGAGCGCGCAGCGATGGACCTCGGGGCCTGCGTCCGCGATGCCAAGGAACGGCTGGGGTACAAGCGGGTCTATCTTGGCGGTTGGTCGGGTGGCGGCTCACTGTCGATGTTCTATCAGGCCGAGGCGCAGGACCCGCGCGTCACCCATACCCCGGCGGGCGATCCCTATGATCTGACCTCGGCGGGGTTCATTCCCGCCGACGGGGTCATGCTGCTGGCGGCACACCTCTCCCGCAATCTGACCCTGACCGAATGGATCGACCCCTCGATCGAGGATGAGAGCCGTCCATGGGACCGCAATCCGCAGTGGAACATCTATGCGCCCGATGGGCCCAAGCCGCCGTTCTCCGCCGCATTCCTCGCCGAATATCGCGAGCGCCAGATCGCACGCAATCGCCGCATCACCGCCTGGGTCAAGCAGCAGCTAGCCGATCTCAAGGCCCAGGGCCTCGAAAGCCACGAACGCTGCTTCACCGTCCAGGGGACCATGGCCGATCCGCGCTGGATCGATCCTGCGGTCGACCCCAATGATCGCCCGCCCAATCACTGTATGCTGGGCGATCCCTTCGTAGTGAACGATGGCCCGGTCGGCCTCGCCCGCTTCACCACCCTGCGCTCATGGCTGTCGCAGTGGTCCTATGACGACAGCCAGGCCGATGGGCTCAAGTGCGCGGCGCGGATTTCCGGCCCGATGCTGGTGATAGAAAACAGCGCCGACGATGCCTGCACCCCCAGCCACGCCGCGCGCCTGATGGCGGCGGCCAAAGGCTGCACGATCGATCACCACGTCATTCAGGGGGCCAATCACTATTACTTCGGCCAGCCCGACCATGTCCGTCAGGCAGCCATAACCGTGCGGGACTGGCTGGCAGGGCAGGACTGACCCGATGAACCGAAGCATCGAGATCGTCGAGGTTGGCCCGCGCGACGGGTTGCAGAACGAAGCCACGCTGGTTTCGACCGCAGACAAGGTCGAATTGATCCGCCGTGCAGTTGGCGCGGGCGCGCGGCGGATCGAGATGACCAGCTTCGTCAATCCGCGCAAGGTGCCGCAGATGGCCGATGCCGAGGCAGTGGTCGCCGCGTTCGGCGCGCCCGAGGGGGTGACTCGGGTCGGGTTGGTGCTCAACGAGCGGGGGGCGGAGCGGGCGTTGGCCAGTGGGCTGGACGAACTTGGCGCGGTGGCGATCGCTTCCGACGCCTTTGGTCTGCGTAACCA
>JAFEEP010000023.1 GCA_018241045.1 Pseudomonadota bacterium
GGCCGCCCCGACTTCGGCGGCCGCGGCCGCGAGGGCGGGCGTGGGCGCGAGCAGCGCTTTGGCGGCGGCGGCCGCGGCCATGGCGACCGGGGTGGCTTCGGCGACCGCGGCGGCTTCGGCGATCGTGGTGGCTTCGGTGACCGTGGACCGCGTGGCGACCGTGGCGCCGAGCGCGGTGGCTATGGCGCTCCTCGCCGCGATGGCGATGGCTATGGCCGCAAGAGCGGCTTCGGCGAAGCATCCCGTTTTAGTGAAACGTCCCGTTTTGGCGAAACGTCCCGTTTTGGCGACACGGCGCGTCATGGCCGCAACGACGGTGGCGCACCGCGCGGCGACTTTGGCCGCAAGCCCGAGTTTGCCAAGCCTGGCTTTGCCAACAAGGGCGGCTTTGCCAAGCCCCACGGCGCCGGCAAGCCCTTCACGCCGCACGACGCAAAGAAGCGCCCGGCGCGCAGCGGGTACTGATAGGCGTTTCCACGGCCCCGTCTAACCCAAGCAAGCCAGCCCGGCCGGGCTGGCTTTTTTTGTATCTGGGCTAAAACGGCACGCCGTCGAGCCGCCCCATCTTGCCGCTGGCGAAGTCGCGCTTGGCCTGGCTCAGGTGCTCGGGGGTGTCCATCACGAACGGGCCGCCGAACAGGATAGCGCCCTCGGCAGGGGCGCCGCCGATCAGGGCGACGTCCACGGGCCCCTTCGCGGAGGCCCTCAACGTGAGCCGCGAGCCGGAGGTGAGGATGGCCAGCGCGCCGGGGCCCAGCATGGTCCCGCCGCCGGTATCGAGTGCGCCATCCAGCACGTACAGCCCCAATTCCGGCGCATCGACCGTGAATGCCACGGCGGCGCCGCCGGCCATATGGACATGGGCCAACAGCGTGGGACTGGTCGTGGCGATCGGCCCCACGCGGTCCTCCAGCCGCCCGGCGATAACCCGGATGCGCGCGTCGGCCTGTGCGAACTCGGGGATCTGACCGGCCCGGAACGAGGCATAGGCCGGCTCGACGAATTTCTGGGCGGGCGGCAGGCTGGTCCACAGCTGCAGGCCGTGGCGGCCGCCCGTGGGCGTCTCCGCATGCAGGATGCCGCGCCCGGCGCGTATCCACTGGGCGTCCCCGGGGCCGAGGGTGTCCCGAAAGCCCGCGCTGTCGCGGTGCTCGACCCCGCCCTCCAGCAGGTAGCTGATCACCTCGATGCCCGCGTGCGGGTGCGGCGTATCGCCGATGCCGCGCCGGCTGTGGTGGCGGTAATGGTCGAGGAAGACGAAGGGGCCGACCGACACCCGGCCCGGCAGCGGCAGGGCCCGCCACAGGAGCATGTCGCCGTCGTCGATGACGCGCTGCCCCGGCAGGATGGCGGCGATGGTGCGTTCGGTCATGGCGCGATCTCTTCCCTATGGTGAACTACGCGGCCGCCGCGGTGATGCCTTCCAGGTGCAGCGTTCCGATGGTGCCGTGGACCTCGATCGGCACGATGCCCTTGCCATGGACCATGACGCCGCCCTCGATGTCGATCTCGCGGGCCGAACCTCCCGCCTTGATGCTGAGCGCAATCGCCGACAGCGACACGACCACGCCCTTGACCAGCGAGTCGCCGGTGCCGCCGAAGGTCTCGATGCCGCGGTGCACGCACAATCGGCCTATGGGCTGGCTGATCTGGATGCCGACCGCGCCATCGGCGTGCGTGGTGATGCGGTCGAACTCGGCGAGGTTGACGGTGCCGTCGTAGACATTGAAGCCGCGCGCGCCCTGGCCGAAGGTCTCGATGGGCGCCTTGACCTGCAGCTCGTTGACCACGCCGAAGTTGACGAAGCCGATGCCGCTGGGCCCGTAGGACGTGAGTTTTTCTTCGGCGATCCAGCGATCCACGCTGCCCCAGTTGTCCAGCACCATGTCGTTGACGCCGTAGGTGACGACGGGGCCGAGATTGCGCACCACGTCGACAAAGGCGTTGTGCACGGTGAAGACGCCGCCGGTGATCTGGTCGGGGGTTCCGGGGGCGATCCTGCCGTCGCTGTAGACCGCGCCGGTTTCCAGCAGCGGCACGCAGAGCCGCCCGCCGCCGGGCGTGCCGCTGACGAAGATGCCGCTGCCGAACACCGGCGCGCTCGGCCGGCCCGCCGACAGGCCCTTCAAATTCGCGCTCACGGTCACGGCCGGATCGGCCTGCCGGTTCCACAGCGTGAACGCGCCCTGCGCCACGTACACGCCAAAGCCGTGCGGCCGCTCGCTCCAGCCCAGCGCGTCGGCGGCGATCACGTCCAGCCCGTCGACCTCGACATGGCCGCCGCGCACCTTGTCGGCGGCCAGGAGCTGCACCTGGCCCCGTGCCGACAGGCGCTCCAGCCGGATCAGCCCCAGGTGATCGACGCCGGTGTCGTTGAAGATCGCGCGCTTGTTCGGCGAGGCCTCGACATGCACGCCGATGACCTCGTTGTCGGCGCTCAACTGCAGGCCGTCGTGGTCCGGCTGAAAGGACAGGGCCGCGCCGGCGTCCTCGCCGACGATGCGCTGGCCCGGCGCCAGCCGCAGCGTCGGCAGGGCCGACAGCTGGCCGCGCATCACGATCTCGGGGTGCGGCCCGTTTTGAATGGCCGCCTGTAGCTCTTGCGCGGTGGTGACGACGGTCTGCGGTGCGGGCATGGTGGATTCCTTCTGTGTGGTGGATCAATGGTGTTTTTTGCGGTGTGGCGCAGTCCGCCGGACTCAGGTGCGCAGGTAATCCGGCGCCAGGCTCTTGAGCGATTTCGCGCCGGCCAGCAGCATGGCCAACTGCAGCTCATCGCGCAGGTGTTCGACGACGCTGCGCACGCCCGCCGCTCCACCGACCGCCAGACCGTAGAGCACGGGCCTGCCGACGGCGACGGCCTGGGCGCCGAGCGCCAGCGCACGGAAGACATCGATGCCGCGGCGAATCCCGCTGTCGAACAGCACCGGCACGCGACCATCGACGACCTTGACCACCTCGCGCAGCACGCTGATCGAGCCCGGCACACCGTCGATCTGCCGGCCGCCATGGTTCGAGACCTGGATGGCGGCGGCCCCGGCCTTGATCGCTACGTCGGCGTCGGCGCCGCGCATGATGCCCTTCACGATCACCGGCAGTCCGGTCACGGAGCGCACGAATTCGATGTCGGCCGGTGTGAGATCGACCTTCTGGTTGAGGAAATTGCCGGTCCCGCCATAGCGCGGATCGTGATTGCCGAAGCTGAAGCCGGGCGGGAAGGGCCGGCCCAGGCGAATGAACTCGTCGCTCATCGCCGGGCCCAGCGCATCGGCCGTGACGATCACCGCGCTGTAGCCGGCATCACGGGCACGCTGCAGCAGGCTGCGTGTCACGCCGACATCGGCATTGAAATACAGCTGGAACCACTTCGGCCCGCTGGTGGCCTTGGCGATGTCTTCGAGCGGCCTGGCGGACGCGCCGGACGATTCATAGATCGTGCCCGCCGCTCCGGTGCCCGATGCGGTGGCGACCTCGCCGTCCGGGTGGACGAAGGTATGGGCGCCCATAGGCGCGACGACGATAGGAAACGGCAGCTTGTGCCCCAGCAGATCGACGCTCAGATCGATGTCCTTGGCGCCGACGCCGGTGAGGCGGTGGGTCAGGATGGGGAAGTCGTTGAAGGCGCGCCGATTCTCCCGCAGTGTCCACTGATCGCCGAAGCCGTGCGCGATAAACGCGTAGGCGCCCGCCGTCATGACCTTCTTCGCGTCCTGCTCCAGCATGTCCAGGCTGATGATGGAGAGCGGCTTGTTGGCCGCCGTGGCCTTGGGGCGGGGCGCCGTCTGGGCTTGCGCGCTGGAAACAAGTCCCGTGTGCAGCGCGGTCATGGCCATGCCGGCCCCC
>JAFEEP010000240.1 GCA_018241045.1 Pseudomonadota bacterium
GAATGGGACAGCCTCTATTGGTCGATCGACCAGGCGCTGTATCCACTGGTGGCTGGGGCGATCGCCATCCGAACTGCGCTGCTCCCGATCATACCGCACGAAAGCAACTATTACATGGTCGCCTTCATAGCCATGTTCTATGCCAGCTTCAGTTATCAGGCGCTGCTTGCGCCGCACAAATTCCGAGCCTTGTTCCTCGCTGCGCTGATCTTTCAGGGGGCGGGAGCGCTTGCCTACCTGGTGATGCCGGCGCTGGGGCCGTTCATCTACGAGACCGGTGTCACGCCTACACAGACCATGGCGCAGCAAGGGATGCTGGATGTCTATCGCGATCTTGTCGCGGGCGGACCAGCCTGGGTTGCCGAGAACGGCGACGCCAACATCACTGCAGGCCTGGCAGCGATGCCGTCGCTTCACACGGGCGGATCATTCCTGTTTCTGCTGTTCGCGTGGCGCCATGCACGGGTTCTGATGCCGCTATATTGCCTGCTGTTCGGCTTCATATTGGTCACGTCCATCGCCAGTCGTTGGCACTATCTGATCGACCTGCCGGTCGGGCTGGCGCTTGCCTGGTTTTCGGCGTGGTCGGCGGACCGCCTGATTGCCTGGCAAGATCGAGGTGCGAAAACGACCGAGGCAGCGCCCGCATCGAACCCTGATGCGCCGCTCATTACCTGACTGTCACTTCCATGATTAGGAAATCCTCAAAGTTTCCCGATTATTCACCAAATCCATAAGGCACACGGAAGCCATGTCATGACTACGCATGGCGGCTCGAATTCGAGGGTGGAAGCAAGATGAGTGCATTTGGCCGTCGCAATGGCGCAAGTGGCATGGGGCCGGCAAGCCGACCGCAGTTCGGCGTAGCGCGCCCGATGAAGGGTGGGTCCGAAGCGGCCAAGCCCAGCGTGCCCGGTGCCTTTGGCGGCGACCAGTTCCCGCCGCTGCCGGGCGAGGACGTGGCGCCTCTGCCCTCCGGCTCCGAGGGGGGCGGCGCCAACAGCAAGGCCGATGCCATGACCCGGCTGGCCGACCGGGTCAACGGAGTCCACGAAGGATCCTATCAGGCCGAAGGTTTCGAAGCCTCGGTCCACAAGATCAAGGAACAGGTGCTGCCACGCCTGCTCGAACGCGTCGATCCCGAGGCGGCGGCAACGCTGACCAAGGACGAGCTGTCGGAAGAATTCCGCCCGATCATCCTCGAAGTGTTGGCCGAGCTCAAGGTCACGCTCAACCGGCGCGAACAGTTCGCGCTGGAAAAGGTGCTGATCGACGAGTTGCTCGGCTTCGGCCCGCTGGAGGAACTGCTCAACGACCCCGACGTGTCCGACATCATGGTCAACGGGCCGGAACAGACCTACATCGAAAAGAAGGGCAAGCTGCAGCTCGCCCCGATCCGGTTCCGCGACGAAAGCCACCTGTTCCAGATCGCCCAGCGCATCGTCAACCAGGTCGGCCGCCGCGTCGACCAGACCACGCCGCTGGCCGACGCCCGTTTGAAGGACGGCAGTCGCGTCAACGTGATCGTCCCGCCGCTGTCGCTGCGTGGCACCGCGATCTCGATTCGTAAATTCTCCGAAAAACCGATCACTATCGACATGCTGCGCGACTTCGGGTCGATGAGCGACAAAATGGCGACCGCGCTGAAGATCGCCGGCGCCTGCCGGATGAACATCGTGATCTCGGGCGGTACGGGTTCGGGCAAGACCACCATGCTCAACGCCCTGTCGAAGATGATCGACCCGGGCGAGCGCGTGCTGACCATCGAGGACGCGGCCGAACTGCGCCTGCAGCAGCCGCACTGGCTGCCGCTGGAAACCCGTCCGCCCAACCTTGAAGGCCAGGGCGCGATTACCATCGGCGACCTCGTCAAGAACGCCCTGCGTATGCGTCCTGACCGGATCATCCTGGGCGAAATCCGCGGCGCGGAGTGCTTTGACCTGCTCGCCGCGATGAACACCGGTCACGACGGCTCGATGTGTACGCTTCACGCCAACAGCCCGCGCGAATGCCTGGGCCGTATGGAAAACATGATCCTGATGGGCGACATCAAGATCCCCAAGGAAGCCATTTCGCGCCAGATCGCCGAATCGGTCGACATCATCGTCCAGGTCAAGCGCCTGCGCGACGGCTCGCGCCGCACCACCAACATCACTGAAGTGATCGGGATGGAGGGCGAGGTGATCGTCACCCAGGAATTGTTCAAGTTCGAATATCTGGACGAGACCGACGACGGCAAGATCATCGGTGAGTTCCGCCCCTCGGGCCTGCGCCCCTATACGCTGGAAAAAGCCCGGCAATTCGGCTTCGACCAGGCCTATCTGGAAGCCTGCCTCTAAGGCATCCGCACCCACGCCCGGAACGCCGCGCCAAGCAAAAGCAGCGCGGCGGCGGTCGACCAGAAGGCCAGGTCGCGCCACGGCAGCCAGCCGACCGCGTCGGGGTTCGAACGGCGCATCCGGCGACGATCCGCGCGCCAGGCAAACAGCGCAACCGCCACCGCGACCACGCCGGGTGCAAGGAAGTACCAGAACCAATCC
>JAFEEP010000241.1 GCA_018241045.1 Pseudomonadota bacterium
TGCTTGGTCGCCGCCGCACCACCATTGCCGAGGCTGCACCGACGGTCGAGTTCAGCATGGACGCGATGATCGAGAAGGCGCCGGTCACCGTGATCCTCTCGGCCAAGGGCTGGGTCCGCGGGGCATCGGGCCACGAGGCGCTCGACAAGGACTTCAAGTTCAAGGAAGGCGATGGACCGGCCTTTGCGGCCCACGCCCAGACCACCGACAAGCTGCTGATCGCCTGCGACAGCGGGCGGTTCTATACCCTGGGTTGCGACAAGCTGCCTTCGGCACGCGGCTTTGGCGAACCGATCCGCACCATGGTTGATATCGACGCCGGGGCGGAGATCGTTGCGCTGCTGGTCTATCGTCCCAAGGCGCAATTGCTGCTTGCCAGCAACCAGGGCCGGGGCTTTGCCGCCGAGGCTGACGAACTGCTTGCCGAAACCCGCAAGGGGCGCGGCGTCATGACCACCAAGCCGGGCGTCAAGCTGGCCGTGGTGCGCGAAATTCCGGCCGAACACGATCACGTCGCCGTGGTCGGTGACAACCGCAAGCTGGTTCTGTTCAGCCTTGAGGAGCTGCCGGTGCTGGCCAAGGGGCAGGGGGTGACCCTGCAACGCTACCGCGACGGCGGGCTGGCGGATGCCGTGACGCTCAGGCTTGACGAAGGCCTGTCATGGCGAATGGGCGGCGAAAGCGGCCGGACCCGCACCGAAAGCGATATGCGCCTGTGGAAGGTCGCGCGCGGCGCGGCGGGGCGCTTGCCGCCCAACGGATTTCCAAGGGATAATAAATTCTAGGGCGAGGCGGCTGGAACCAGCACAAGCTTCTTGTCCTCGACCCGCCAGCCCTTGAGTTTCGAGAGCAGGTTCATGCCGATGACGCTGGTGTCGTCGCCCGTCTCTGGGCCGATCACCACTTCGAGATCGCGCGCGGTGACCGAGCCGAAGGTCAGTTCGTGCGCCGTGCCGAAGCGTGCCGCAATCGGGCCGTTGGCGGTGTTGAGCTCGATCGGCATACGTCCGGCATCTGCGGTGATCCCAGCCTCGCGCGCCAAAGCCGGTGCCAGGCTGGTATAGGTCGCGCCGGTATCGACAAGGAACTCCGCGTCGTTGCCGTTGAGCTGGGCCTTGATCCAGTAGTGCCCCGACGGATCGAGCGGCACCACGGTCTCGCCGCCGATCACCTCGACCGCGCCGACCTTGCCGGTGGCGATGCGCACGTCGCTGCGGCTGGCGTGATGGGCAGCCTCGATCACGGTGAGCAGCACCGCGCCGACCATTCCGGCATAACCCACGATCCGCAATGCGCTGGCTGCGCGCGGGTGGCTGTGCTGGACGATCCAGCCGATCGAGGCGAACAGGATCGCCAGTGCCGCCAGCGCGAGCAGCGGCTGGGCGACGAGGAAGTCGCGCAATTCTGCAAGATTCACGCCGCGCCCTTTGCCAACTCGACATCGAGCAGTTCGCCGACGCGGGTTTCATCGGGGAAGCCTTCAGCGATCCACCGCGCCTCTACCGCTTGAAGGGTGCGCGCCACGGCAGGTCCAGCCTTGATCCCGCGCGCGACGATTGCGCCGCCCTTGAGGGGGAAAATCGGGATGTCCCAGCCCTCGAGCGGCGCGGTCGAGGCTCCGGCAAGCAACAACCGATCAAGCGCGGCATCGCGGCCCAGGCGATAGGCGAGGGCGCGGGCGTTTGCGTCCTGATCGTTCCGCCCCGCCGCCAGGGCCAGACGCTTCTTCTGCGCGCCGGACAGCCTGAACCGGCTCGCCACCTGCTCGGCCAGCGGCACGTCGGGCGGGAGCAGCGCGGCGAGACGGCGCAGCGCGTCGGGGGCGATGCCTTGTCGCTGTTCCTCGGCTACCAATGCTGCAAGCGCCGCCACGTCAGCCTCGGGCAGGACCACCGCCAGCACGCCAAGCTCGGCCATTCGCGCCACCGTCGGCGCGGGATCGCGCAGACCAAGGAGGTTCATCATCTCCATTCCCACCCGTTCGCGCGAAAGTCCTTTCAGCGTCGCGGCAAGGTCGGCGCAGGCCTGCTCGGCCGTAGCGTCGGCGGGCAGCGAGCCAAACCGTGCCTGGAAGCGGAAGTAGCGCAGAATGCGCAGGTGATCTTCGCGAATGCGCTGGTGGGGATCGCCAATGAAGCGCAGCCGCCGCGCAGTCAGGTCGCCTTTGCCGCCAAAATAGTCGAACACCTCGCGGGTTTCGGGGTCGGCATAGAGCGCGTTGATGGTGAAATCGCGCCGTGCAGCATCGTCCTGCCATTCGCTGGCGAAGGCCACGGTGGCGCGGCGGCCGTCGGTGCTGACGTCATGGCGCAGGGTGGTGATCTCCACCGGCCCGCCGGGCAGGATCGCGGTGATCGTCCCGTGCTCGATCCCGGTCGGGATCGGCTGGAACCCCGCCTTGCGGACCCGGGCCATGACCTCCCTGGGATCGAGCGGGCTGGCGATGTCGATATCCTTGACCGGCAGGCCAAGCAGCGTGTCGCGCACCGCTCCGCCGACGTAGCGCGCATTGTCGCGTCCCAGCGCCTTGACCAGTGCGGCCAGGTCGGTGCGATCGAGCCAGTCGCTATGCGGCAAGGTATCTACCACGCGATCCTCTTTGCCAGGTTGGCGATGATCGCGGCGGTGACGCCCCAGATGCGGTGTTCGTGCCACATGATCTCGATGTAGCTTCTTTGGGTGCCGTCCCAAAACACTGTCTGGTGCTGCTGGTTGGCCGGATCGAAGACGAGATCGACCGGGGCTTCGAACCATTTGGCGACCTCGGTGGGATTGGGTCGCAGGTCCATGTCGGGCGGGACCACGGCGATCACCGGGGTGATCGCATAGCCGGTGCCGGTGCGATAGACGTCGCTCGTCCCGATCACCGTGACCTTGGCGGGATCGATCCCCAGTTCCTCGTTCGCCTCGCGCAGCGCAGCCTCGATCGGGTTTTCGCCCGGGTCGATCTTGCCGCCAGGAAAGGCGACCTGCCCGGGGTGCGAGCGCATATTGGACGGGCGGTGGATCAGCAGGAAGCCGGGCCGCTCGCGCTCGGTCACCGCGGCAAGCACGGCGGCGGGGCGCAATTGCGCGGGCAGGTCGCGGTGATCCTGATAGAGATCGTCGATCGCGTGATCGTGACCCGCGGCATGGAGGCGCTGGAGGCGTTCGGTCAGGGTCATGCCGGGACCAGCGAAAAGCGTTCGCCCTGACTGGTCACGGTGAGATCAGCGTCAGCCAATTCCACCAATTGCAGCCAGGTGCTGCGGTTGAGCCGGGCCTCGATTCCATGCCGCACGCCAAGATAGACGGCCGGCGTCTCCGCGCTGCCCCGCGCGACCAGTGGGTGATCCGGCCCGGCAATCACCGTGTCGTCGGTGTTGAGGCGGAACACCAGCGCGTCGCCGGTGCGGGTCACGTCGGTGGCGATCAGCGCGGCATCCTCCACCGCGATAGCCTGCTTTTCCGCCGGGGTGACCAGCCAGTGCTGTCCGTCTCCGTCACGTCGTAGCAGCGATGCGAAGGCCCGGACCATGGCCGGGCGCCTGATCTCTCCGCCATCATGAAACCAGCGTCCGTCCGCCTTGATCGTCATCAGGCTGTCGCCGCTGGCCTGCGGGTCCCATTGCTCGACCGGGGGCAGCTTGCGGGCCTGGGCGAGGTCGGCAACCTCGGCCAAGGACAGTCCGGTAATTTCGGGAGGCGGTTCGTAGGGCACGAACCCGCGATGCCAGATCAGCCTAGCGCCGCCAAGGGCCCAACGCGCCTTCGCGCGGCAACACTGCGGGATTGTCGGTGCGAACCAGCAGGCGGCGCGGCTCCCACGGTCCCGGTAGCGACCAGCCGCCGGTCGGTTCGGCGCCAAAACCCCAGAAGCGGCCGTAGTATTCGGGATCGCCGATCATCACCTGCGGCAGGGGCGCGCGCGGATCGAGCGCGCCAAGTGCGGCGGTCATCAGCGCCTTGCCGCAGCCCAACCCCTGCGCTTCGGGCAGGACGGCCACGGGACCGACCAGGATCAATGGATGCGGGCGGCCTGCAGGATCGGTCAGCGCGACTGGCCAACACTGGATCGTGCCGACCAGATGATCTTCGCCGTCGATCGCCGCGAAGCTGAGGCCGGGCAGCCAGTCCACTCCATCGCGCAGCTTGTAGGCGGTGCGCTGCTTTCGCTCCGGTTCGAAGGCGCGGTCAAGCAGCGCCTCGACCAGCGCGGGATCGACGTTGTCGAGCGGGATCAGGGTCAGGGCCTCGGTCATCGAGGCGCGCCGATAGGGCCAGTATCAACGGTTGTCGATGCCATTTCCAACGTCCGTTCGTGTCGAGCGAAGTCGAGACACGGCGCGTGGATGTCTCGACTTCGCTCGACACGAACGGGTTGCGGCTATTTTCTGGAGAGCCTGAGCAATCTGCCGCCCGGCCCATCCTCCAGCACCAGCAGCGCGCCATCGGGTGCCTCGACGATCTCGCGGATCCGGTTGCCGAGCGGGTAGCGCGCCTGTTCGCTCTCATTGTCTCCGTCGATCTTCACCCGCACCAGCCCTTGCGCGCCCAGCGCGGCGACCAGGGCCTGCCCGTTCCATTCGGGCCACA
>JAFEEP010000242.1 GCA_018241045.1 Pseudomonadota bacterium
CAGCGGGCGGTGCGGCTGGTGGCCGAAGGGATCGGCGGCGCGCCGCTCGCCCCGCTCGATCCCGCGCTTGGGCGGTTGGTCAGCGCAACCAGCGCCGGGCAATCGCTGCTCGAGACGCTGGCGAGCCAGTTGCTGCTGCACGGCAATGCCTATGTCCAGGTGATGAAGGATGCGAGCGGCGCGCCGCTGGAGCTTTACGCGCTGCGGCCCGAGCGGGTTTCGGTGATCGCCGGAGCCGATGGCTGGCCCAGCGCCTATGCCTATAAGGTGGGTGAGGCGAGCCTGACCATTCCCCTGCTCGATCAGGACGCCAGCCCCAATCTGATTCATATCCGTTCGTTCCACCCCGGCGACGATCACTATGGCGCGGGGTGCCTTGCCGCCGCTGACCGGGCGATCGCCACGCACAACGCCGCGGCGGAATGGAACCGCACCCTGCTGGAAAACGCGGCGCGGCCATCGGGGGCGCTGGTCTATGATCCGGGCGATGGCTCGCCGCTGGGTGCGGACCAGTTCGACCGGTTGAAGCAGGAATTGGCAGCGGCCTATGCCGGTGCGACCAATGCCGGGCGGCCGATGCTGCTCGAAGGCGGGCTCAAGTGGCAGGCGCTCAGCCTGACCCCGGCCGACATGGACTTTGCCGAGCTGAAGGCCGCTGCCGCGCGCGACGTGGCGCTGGCCTTTGGCGTGCCGCCGATGTTGCTCGGCCTGCCGGGCGATGCGACCTATGCCAATTACCGCGAGGCCAACCGCGCGCTGTGGCGGCTGACCCTGCTGCCGCTAGCGGGCAAGATCCTCTCGGCGATTACCGAGGGGCTGGAGACGTGGTTTCCCGACGCCCGCCTCACCGTCGATCTCGACCGGGTGCCTGCACTGGCCGATGACCGCGAGAAGCTGTGGAGCCAGGTCGGCGCGGCCAGCTTCCTGTCCGACGCGGAAAAGCGTGCGCTGCTCGGCCTTGCGCCCCGCAATGAAGGGAACATTTCATGAACAGAGACGAAATGGTCGCCCGCCTGCTTGCCCAGGCGGCCGATGACGGCGGCGATCTGGTGACGCTGCGCGCGATCGTCGAGGAAGCGAGCGAACTGGGCGCACAGCGAACCCTGGCCCGCATGGGGCTCGACGATCCGGGCGCGCTGGGCGATCTCAAGGAACTGCGCCAGCTGCTCCAGGCCTGGCGCGATGCCAAGGCTTCGGCGTGGAAGGCGGCGGTGGCCTGGATCGTGCGCGGAGCGCTCGCCCTGCTGCTGCTCGGCCTCGCCTGGCGCACCGGCACTACGGATCTGCTCAAGTGAAGCTGGCGGGATATGCCGCGCTGTTCGGCAAGCGTGACGCCGGGCGCGACGTGATCGAGCCGGGCGCCTTCGCCCGCACCCTTGCCGAACGCACCGCGCCGCTGCCGCTCTACTGGCAGCACCGCCCCGACCAGCGGATCGGCTGGATCGAACAGGCCCGCGAGGATGCACGCGGGCTGCGGGTGATCGCGACGATCGACAACCCCGGCGGGGGCGCCGCCGCGGCGCTCAAACGCGGGGCGGTGACCGGTTTGTCGTTCGGCTACCGCGCCCGCCGCTTCACCCGCTCTGCGGCGGGCCGTGACCTGACCGAGGTGGACCTGTTCGAAGTCAGCCTCGTCACTCACCCGATGCAGCACGGCGCGCGGGTGCATCTGCTTGATCCGTCCGCCGCCTAGCGGTCGGACCGAATGAACTCCCCTCCCGCAGGCGGGAGGGGGAAACACGGTGTTCCGGCCTTGCGGCGGAACGACAACACGAAAGGCCTCTCATGGATACCACTGCCCCCGTCGACCCGGTTGACGCCTCGTTCGATATCGTCGCCCGCCAGGATGCCGCCGATCAGGCGCTGGGTGCGCTGCGCTCGGACGTCGATGAAGTGAAATCGCGGCTGGAAAAGGTCAGCCGCGCAGCCGCCCGCCCGGTGATCGCCCCTGCCGATATGGCCAGCCCCGAACTCAAGGGCTTCGTCGATGGCTATCTGCGCCAGGGGCGTGAGGCCGAGCTGAAGTCGGTCAGCGGCGCGGTTCCCGCCGATGGCGGCTATGCCGTCCCGCGCGAAATCGACGCGATGATCGCCGCGCAGCTCAAGACGATCAGCCCGATCCGTGCAATTGCTCAGGTCGTTCAGGTCGGCACGGCGGGCTATCGCAAGCTCGTCACATCGGGCGGCGCGGCCTCGGGCTGGGTCAGCGAGACCGGCACGCGGCCGGAAACCACCACCTCGAAGTTCAACGAGATCGCCCCGCCGATGGGCGAGCTTTACGCCAACCCCTCGGCCAGCCAGGCCATGCTCGACGATGCCGCCTTCGATGTCGAGGAATGGCTCGCCGGGGAGATCGCCACCGAGTTCGCCCGCGCCGAAGGCAGCGCCTTCGTCAATGGCACCGGCACCAATCAGCCCAAGGGCTTCCTTGCCGCGCCGACCGCGCTGACCAGCGATGCCACCCGCGCCTTCGGCACGCTGCAGCACCTGGCCAGCGGCAATGCCACGGGATTCGACACCGCGCCCGAGCTGAAGCTGATCGATCTGGTTCACTCGCTGCGCGCCGCGCACCGCCAGGGCGCGGTGTTCGTGATGAACACCAAGACGCTGTCGACCGTGCGCAAGTTCAAGGCCGCCGACGGCACCTTCCTGTGGAGCCCGGGCGTGATGGAAGGCCAGCCGGCCCGCCTGCTCGGCTATCCGGTGATCGAGGCCGAGGATATGCCCGATGTCGGCGCCAACGCCCTGCCGATCGCATTCGGCAACTTCCACAACGGCTACCTCATCGCCGAACGCCGCTCGACCGCGATCCTGCGCGATCCCTACACCAACAAGCCCTTCGTCAACTTCTACGCGACGAGGCGGATCGGCGGGCAGGTGCTGGATAGCGACGCGATCAAGCTGCTCAAGATCACCACCTGATCCAGACCCGTCCGGTCCCCTCTCCCCTGCCGGACGTACCTGCGCCCGCGCCGCCGCCACCCGCGGTGCGGGCACCTCCCTTCCCGATCACAACACGGAGGCCGCGATGAAGCGGGCAATCGTCACGCCGGCCACGCTCGATCCGGGCGCGCTGGCCGATCTCAAGGACTGGCTGGGCATCACGCTGAACGGCGATGATGCGCAGTTGCGCGCGCTGCTGCGCATCAGCCTCGACAGTTGCGAGGACTTCACGGGCACCATGCCCTTGCTGCAGGATTGCGAGGAAGTGCTGCCCGCCCGCGGCGACTGGACCCGGCTCGCCACCCGGCCGGTCCAGGCGATTACCGCGGTGTTTGGCATC
>JAFEEP010000243.1 GCA_018241045.1 Pseudomonadota bacterium
CGAAAGACCATCGAATATCGGCGCTTGCAACACCGCATGCTCGCCGCCTAACATCAACCCCGAGACGAGGCCCGCACTCCGCTAATCTACGCCGCGAGTTGCGCCAAATGTTCTGACGACGGACACGCAGATCTGCGTAGCCGATCCCGAGGCCTCGGTCTTTCATCGTCACTGGCACGATGCAGCCATCACCCAGGCGCAAGGACCGGGCAGCCTGATCGAGGGGATCGGCCGTCCGCGGGTCGAGCCCAGCTTTGTGCCCGGGGTGGTCGATCGGATGATCGTGGTCAGCGATGCCCAGTCGATCGCGGCGGCACGGGCAGTTTCCCGACGCCTGGGCAAGCTGTGTGGTGGATCGACCGGAACCAACATCTGGGCCTGCGCGCTGATCGCCAGTGAACTGGCGCGTGCGGGTCAGGCCGGATCGATAGTCTCGATCCTGTGCGACAGCGGCGAGCGTTACCGCTCTTCCTATTTCGACGATGCCTGGATTGCCGCTCGCGGGCTGGATCTGACCCCGCACGAAGTCGCGATCGAACGCTTCTTCGATACCGGGGCGATGTCTCCGGATGCGGCCAAAATCAGTCGAACCAATTGAAACCGAGGAGGAGGTGATCCGAACTGCAACAATCTGAACACACTTCGAATTCAAGTCCGTCCGGTCGGTTCATGCATCACGGTTGGCGCCCATTCTTGGCGTGCGGCGGGCGCAGTCACCGATCTGAAGCCGGACAGATAGTCATCCAGTTCTGCTTCGGCAGATCTGACTTGGTAGCCGATGTGGTTGTCCCCGTCGGTTTTGGGAAACCCGGGCGCGTGGCGGACGAAATCCGCCCAGGCAGAATCCGCGCGCACCTGCTTGTTTGTCCCGACCGCCCAGCAATTGCGGGTCCGACCTTTTCGGCCCTCGTGATCGCAAAAGGCATCGGGAATTGGGAGGTATGAGGCACTATGAAACATAATCTGTTCATCACCACGGCACTGGCCGGACTGGCGGCGATCTTGCCTGCCGCGCCAGTCCTCGCGCAGAGTTCGGCCCCTGCGGCGACTGACACCGCAGATGACAACGGCATTGCCGAAATCGTCGTGACGGCGACCCGTCGTGCGGAGAAGATGCAGGACGTACCGGTGACGGTCCAGGCGATAAGCGCCACGCAACTGCGCGATCGCGGGATCACCAGCTTCGACAAGTTGCTTGCCGAATTGCCGCAGGTTCACGCTGGTGGACGCGGTCCGGGCCAGGATGTCGTCTCGATCCGTGGGCTGTCTCTTGCCCAGGTGGCGTTGCAGGCCACCGCGGTCGCTGGACCCAATCCCAACGTCGCGATCTACCTCGACGATGCCTCGGTAGCGATGCCGGGCCGCAACCTCGACGTCTACGTGACCGACCTTGAGCGCGTTGAAGTGCTTGAGGGACCGCAAGGCACGCTGTTCGGTGCCAGTGCCGAAGGCGGCGCGATCCGGTACATCACCAACAAGCCCAACCTGGCGAAGTTCCAGGCCGGCTTCAGCCTGACGGGCGCGGCGACCCCGGGTCATGCCTTCAGCGGTGCGGTGAATGGCTATATCAACCTGCCGATCATCGAGGACAAGCTGGCGGTTCGCCTCACCGCATTCTCCGACCGTCAAGGCGGTTATATCGACAACGTCTATGGCACCTACCAGATGCCGCTGACTGGCTACAACACTGATGGAAGCGTAGCGTTCAACCTGCCCGCTGGCAGTGTGCGGCCAATCATCAACAACGCGCCCTATGCCAAGAATGACTTCAACCCTGCGACCTACACGGGCGGTCGTGCCTCGGTGAAATGGGAAGTCGCGCCGGATTGGACGGTATCGGTACAGGATATGTATCAGACGCTCGATGCAGAAGGCGTGTTCCAGTATGATCCGACCTTGGGTGATCTCAAGGTCATGCGCTTCTCGCCCGACACCAACCATGATGAATTCAATCAGGCGCAGTGGTCGATCGAAGGCAAGTTGGGCGGGCTCGATCTGGTCTATACCGGCTCGTATCTCAACCGCCGGGTCAACCAGAAGTTCGACTATACGCATTACGCGAACATCGGACCCTATGCGCCCTACTACATCTGCGCATACCCCGACTACATGACCTGCGCCACGCCACGGATGAGCTATATCGACAAGTCGCGCACTACCCGCTTTGCCGAGGAGTTCCGCATCTCGACGCCGGCTGACAAACGCATAAGGCTGCAAGCTGGCGTCTACTATGACAAGGCAAAGGTCTACGTCGACAACATCTGGTATTACGAAGGCGCGGCGGCCGTCGGCTTTAGCGGCCAGATCCCGGGCGGAACCGACAAGATCAACAACTACGTGCGTCCGGATGGCGGCGTCTTCTTCAACGATGCACTGCGCGGGGAGAGCCAGTTCGCACTGTTCGGTGAAGCCAACGTGGACATCACGCCGAAGCTGACCCTGACGGGCGGCTTGCGCTGGTATGATCAGGAGATCTCGCTCCAGGGATCGGTGAACTGCGGTGCAAAGGGCTATCCGACCTTGCCCGATGGGCACGTTTGCGGCGGCGGCGACTACGCCGTTTCGCTGGCTGGCAAGAGCCCGCATCATGAAAAGGGCACCACGCCAAAGGTTACGTTGAGCTACAAGCCCACCAATGCCTTGCTGTTCTATGCAACCTATTCGGAAGGCTATCGTCCCGGCGGGTTCAATCGCCGCGGCGGTTCGGCTGGGGCCGGGTTCACGATCCCGTACACCTACTCGTCTGACAGCATCAAGAACTATGAGGTGGGTTGGAAGACGCAGTTTGCGAACAACACCATTCGCTGGAATGGTTCGGCCTTCCTGATCGACTGGTCCGGGATTCCGGTTTCGATCTTCGTACCGGCGATCAGCAACACGACCTTCGTGATCAATGGACCGAACGCGCGGGTCAAGGGCGTCACCACCGATCTGGTATGGCGGGCGACCCACGAGCTGACGATCACCGGCAATCTGGCCTGGAACGACTCGAAGCTGACCAGTTATGCCAACACACCATTGGCATTCCAGGCACATCCGGGCGACGGTCCACGCGCGTTGACCTTGGTGCCGCTCGGCAGTCCGCTGGCGCTGGCTCCGCACTGGCAGGGTGGCCTGCGGGTGCGCTACGAGCATGAGAATTCCGCGGCGACGACCTTCTTTGCCCAGGCGGGTGGGCAGTTTGTCGGTTCATCGTGGACCTCGACGGTCAAGCCTTCGAACTATCGGCTCGATGGCTTTGCCCAGTTCGATAC
>JAFEEP010000244.1 GCA_018241045.1 Pseudomonadota bacterium
CAGGGGGCGATGGCCTCGATCTTGCCGGACCTGCCACCGGGAACCCGGTTCACCGTTCGCAGATCCGACCCGACGATCTTTCCGGTGCTTGGTCTGTCGCTGACGTCGGACAAGCGCAACGGGACGGAACTTGCACAGATCGCCAACCTTCGCCTGCGCCCGCTGCTCTCGACCGTGTCGGGCGTCGCCGGGGTCGACGTGCTGGGCGGCAGCGCGCCTGAAATCGAGGTCGAGGTCGATCCGGCCCGGCTGCAGGCGCTTGGCATCACGGCCGCTGACGTCGCCACGGCGCTTGGCGCGGCCAACAATGTCGGCGCGGTCGGCAAGATCGAGGATCGCCATCGCCTCTACCTGGCGCTGGTCGAGGACCGCGTCACGACCGAAGCCGATATCGCCCAGGTTCCGGTCAAGGCCGGAACGGGCGGCGTGGTCACGGTGGGGCAGGTTGCCAACGTCCGCCGCGCCCCGGCGCCGGCCTGGACCAAGGTAACCTCCAACGGAACCAATGCCGTTCTGGTCAACGTCCGCCAGACGCCCAGCGCCGATGCCGTGGCGCTGGTCAAGCTGGTTGATGCGCGGATGAAGGCGGCCAACCTGCCCGACGACGTCAAGGTCAGCTTCTTCTACGATCAGTCGGAACTGGTGACCGGCGCGGCCAATTCGGTGCGCGACGCGATCCTGCTCGGTGCGATCCTCGCCGGGGTGGTGCTGTTCGTGTTCCTGCGCTCGTGGCGCCTGATGGTCATAACCGCGACCCTGCTGCCCGCCGTGCTGGCGGCGACCTGCCTTGGTCTGATCGCGCTCAACATGAGCTTCAACATGATGACGCTGGGCGGCATGGCCGCTGCCGTCGGGCTGGTGGTCGACGATGCCGTGGTCATGCTCGAGCATCTGATGAGACGCTTGCAGGAAGCCGAGCATCACCATGAAAGCACCCGCCCGTCGATGCTCGCCGCAGCGCGGGAGATGGCGCGACCGCTGGTCGGATCGACGCTCGCAACGATCATCGTCTTCGTTCCGCTGGCCTTCATCAGCGGCGTGACCGGCGGGTTCTTCAAGGCGCTGGCCGTTACCATGGTGGCGGCGCTCAGCGTCTCGCTGCTCTATGCCCGCTATGTGTTGCCGCTGGTCGCCGATCGCTGGCTGACGCTCAAGGATGCGGAGGCCGCCGACAAGGCCGACGGGTTCATGGAACGGCTGGTCAGGCGCTACGAGCAAGGCGCGGTTCGTGCCTTTGGCCGTCCCAGGCATTTCGTCGGGGTGGTGGCGCTGGTGCTGCTGGCGCTGGGCGGCGTTGCCTGGAGCCAGGTCCAGTCGGGCTTCATGCCCAAGATGGACGAGGGCGGCTTCATCCTTGACTACAAGGCCAAGTCCGGCGCGGCGCTCAGCGATACCGACCGGCTGCTGCGTCAGGTTGAGAAGATCATCCGTGAAACTCCTGAAGTGACGAGCTATTCTCGCCGCACCGGGGTTCAATTGGGTGGCGGCCTGACCGAGGCTGACGAAGGCGATTATTTCATCCGCCTCAACGCCGACAGCGGACGCCGCAACATCGAGGAGGTCATGTCTGAAATCGCCGGCAAGGTGCAGAGCCAGGTTCCGGGGCTGGAGGTCGAAACCGCGCAGCTGATGGAAGACCTGATCGGCGACCTTACCGCGGTGCCGCAGCCGATCGAGGTCAAGCTGTTCGGCGATGATCCCGCCCAGCTAGAGCAATCAGCCGCCAAGGTGGCCGAGGCCATCGGCAAGATCCCCGGCGTGGTCGAAGTGGTCGACGGGCTGCGCGTGGCCGGGGATGCCATCCTGATCCACGTCGATCGGGCGGCCGCCGCGGCCGCGGGGGTCGATCCGTCGAGCGTATCGGCACAGATCGCGGCGCAGGTCGAGGGGACCGTGGCGACCAAGGTGCTGCAGGGCGAGCAGACCATCGGGGTTCGAGTCCGCCTGCCCCAGGACCTGCGCAACAGGGCCAGCACCCTCGAAACGCTGCAGGTGCGTGCGGCGGATGGGCGCGTGGTCAATCTGGGTTCGATCGCCCGCATCTCGATTGCGGCAGGCCAGCGCCAGATCACGCGCGAGGACCTGGCTCCGTTCATCCCGGTCACGGCCCGGCTCGAAGGACTCGATCTGGGCAGCGGGATGCAGCAGGTCCAGGCAACCGTGGCCGGGCTTCACCTGCCAGTCGGCGTGCGGGTCGACTATGGCGGGCTCTATGCGCAGCAGAAGAAATCGTTCAGCGACCTGACCACCGTATTCGTCGCCGCGCTGCTGCTGTCCGCGCTGCTGCTGACGCTGCTGTTCGAGACCTGGAGCTTCACCGCTGCCGTGATCTCGACGGTGCTGCTGTCGACGACTTCTGTGCTGCTCGGGCTGTGGATCACCGGGACCGAGCTGGATATCTCGGCGCTGATGGGGTTGACCATGGTGGTCGGTATGTTGACCGAACTGGCGATCTTCTACCTCGCCGAACTCGTCCCCGGTGCGCCGATCACGGTCGATGCCCTGCTCGAGGCAGGTCGGGCGCGGCTGCGTCCGATCCTGATGTCGGCGCTGATCGCGATCCTGACGCTGCTGCCGCTGGCATTGGGGATCGGGCGCGGCTCGGGATTGCAGAAGCCGCTGGCAACCGCGATCATTTCCGGCCTGACGATCGGCGCTCCGCTGATCCTGCTGATCCTCCCCGGGCTGCTGCTGATCTACTCGAAGATCGGCCAGCCCCGGCCCGGTGGGGACAATAGGGTCGAGGCTCCGGCGGTCGAGGCTTGAGGCAAGAAAAACCGGCGCGCGGATCGTTGAGGGCCGCGCGCCGGTCAGGAACCGTCAGCCGAGGGCGGCCGACGGGGGGAGAAGGTGCGGTTTAGCCGTCTGCTGGCGCGGACTGTGCCGGATCAATCAGGCGGTGCAGATGCAGCACCACGTATTTCATCTCGGCATCATCGACACTGCGACGGGCCTGGTCCTGCCAGGCCTCGTGGGCATCGCGGTAATTGCCATAGACGCCAACCAGATCGAGCGCGGAGAGATCGGAGAATTCGAGGGATTGCGGGTCCTTGACGTGACCGCCCATGACCAGGTGAAGCTTTTGCATCGGATAGCCCTTGTTGCCGCTGAGTGATGTCCCGGTATTTCGGAGTCAGACCTTGTGAGGTGTCCGCGAGGGCGCTGGCACGCTGTGCTGCTGCCTGGCCGCTGCGGCCTGGGTTTGCGGCGCTCGTACCGACCGGGCGCAGTGGCCTCTGGCGTAAAGCAGAACGGCGGCAAGGTAGTCAGGCAGCATGGTGATCGGGCTCGCTCGCGGTCTTCGCTGCGGCATAATCGTCCGGGCTGACGCCAAGCTGTCGCCCCGGGCCGTGCGTGATGAAAGCTGCGTGTCAGTTTTGCGCGCGATGGTTGCGCATATTGTCGGCACGTAGCGGCAGACATCTGAAGTGAACGGCGAATGAAGTGAACGGCGAACGGCATCGCGCCAGGTGGCTCGGCCATCCGTCGGAGCCGGCCAGGAGAGCGAAGAATGCTTGGTTATCTGAAGGGCTCGATCCTGTTTGCCGTGATTTGCCTGGCGGCAGCTTGCGGCTTTGGCTGGTACCAGGCCCACACCGTCGCGGGCGCCCTGGCGGCCCTGTGGTCGGTATCCATTCTCGCTGTGCTGGAGGTTTCACTGAGCTTCGATAACGCGGTGGTCAACGCCACCGTGCTGCAGGACATGGACGTGGTGTGGCGCCGACGCTTCCTGACCTGGGGCATGGTGATCGCGGTCTATGGTATGTTCATCCTGTTTCCGTTGCTGATCGTGGCGATCGCCGCAAAGGTCAGCCCGATCGCCGCCGTCCACCTGTCGTTCAGCGATCCCCATCGGTACGAAACGATCATATCGTCGGCCCATATCCCGATCGCGGGCTTCGGCGGTGCCTTTCTGCTGATGGTCGGGCTGAAGTTCTTTTTCGATGAGGACAAGGAGGTTCACTGGATCGCTGCCGTCGAACGATCGCTCACGCGATTTTCCGTTCTGCCTTCGATCGAGATGGCATTCGTCCTGCTTCTGGTCTGGGCGATCTCGTTGGAATTGCCCGCGGCGCAGGCCTATGGTTTCATCGCCAGCGCGGTGCTGGGCATTGCCAGCTTCATCGCGGTCGATGCACTGGGCGTGGCGCTGGAGGCACGGGAAGAGCGCCTCAAGGCAGCGGGCGCCCTGGTTCGATCAGGTCTGGGCGGCTTCATCTACCTCAACGTGCTCGACGCATCGTTCAGCTTCGACGGGGTGATTGGTGCCTTTGCCATTTCCAACAACATGGTGATCATCGCGCTGGGTCTGTCGATTGGTGCGATGTTCGTGCGTTCACTGACCGTCATGCTGGTGGAGAAGGGCACACTTGCCGAGTTCCGCTTCCTTGAACACGGAGCATTCTGGGCGATCGTCGCGCTGGGCGGGACCATGCTGGTTTCCGCGCTGGTTGAAATCCCCGAAGCCTTTACCGGACTGATCGGGGCCGTATCGATCTTCCTGTCGATCGTCTGGTCGTTGCGGCACCGCGCGTCGGACCCGGTTCAGGTATGTTAGGGGGTCACGAACGCGTTGGTGTAGGTCAGCTCGAGGTTGACGGCCGCGTACTTGGGCGAACGGGCGGTCATTGCCGCGAGTTGCCGCTGGGCGGCGTCGATCACGAACCGGCCATCGGTAGCGAAGGCCTGCTTGTCCTGACCCAGCATGGTGACAAACGCTGCGCGATCGCGGCCCACCACGGCAGGCGGAAGAATCGCGGCGATCTCGTCGGCGGAATGGCTGTTGATGTAGGCAAGCGAGCGCAGGCAGGCCTTGACCAATCGCGCAACGTCGGCGCGATGGCCGGTGATGAAGGCGTCGGTCATGTACAGCGCCGTCGATGGATAGATGGCGCCCAGGGCGGCGCGGGTTCCTTGCGGGGTGGCAATATCGCTCAATTCGAACGCCGCACCGGACGCGAGATAACGGCTGGCGTCGGGTTCATGGGCGATGATCGCGTCGGCCGATCCGTCGCGCAGCGCGGCGGCCATGGCATCCGGCCTGGTCGGGGTGAGGGTGTGGTAGGCGTCGTGGGTCATGGCGGCTCGCTCTGCCAGCCAGTTCATCGTCGTGGTCTTCCCCGAATTGGCGCCGCCCACGAAGATCCGGCGGCCCTTCAGGTCTGCAACGGTTCGAACCTGATCCTTGAGCCGGGTGGAGACGAGCAACCTGAGCTGCGGCGTCACCCCCATCAGCACGACGCCGCGGGTGGGGACCCTGGCCTCGGTCTGAGTCATGAACGTGTGGTGATAATACGCCACCCCACCATCGGCGCGCCCGTCGGTCACCAGTTCATCGACCCCGGGCTGAGCCGGTGCGTCAACCAGCGTGACTGTCAGCCCGGCGTCGCGGAAATAGCCGAGCCGTTCGGCGACGAGCAGGGGAAGATTGCGGGTCTGGCCGATGCCATCGACCGCCAGGACGATCCGCGGCAGGGGTTCTGGCGACGCCATTGCTGGAACGGAGAGGACCAGCGCGCCGAAAACGGCGGTCAACAGGCTTGCACGCAGCGGCGACATATCTTTCTCCCATCCGGTTCGACTGATCGGATAGCGGGTCTTGCCCTGCCGAACCTGTATGGATTCCCAATTTCCTTTCAGGAATCATTTAGCTTCGTATCGGCCAGGCGGCGCTAAAGGTGACCGCACGGAGAGCAGGGCATGGGTGAGCAGCTATGAAGATCCTGGTGGTAGAGGATCATGCCACGTTGGCCGGCTTCATCCGCCGCGCGCTGATCGAACAGGCCTACTCGGTATCCGTGGCGATCAACTGCGAGATGGCCGCCGACCTGCTTGCCGAGGAAAAGTTCGATCTGGTCGTGCTCGATATTGGCCTGCCTGATGGGAGTGGCCTTGGTCTGTTGCGGGCGTGGCGCGAGGCGGGCTTCAACGAGCCGGTACTCATCCTGAGCGCGCGCGATGCCGTGGATGATCGGATCATCGGTCTCGACGTCGGCGCCGACGTCTATCTGGCCAAACCGTTTCAGGTTGACGAGCTTTTGGCCAATGTGCGCGCCCTGCTGCGGCGCCGGGCGATCGCCCGTAAAACCGTGTTGACCCATCGCGGACTTACGCTTGATCTGGCAGCGCACACTGCCATGCTCAACGGTGCCGCACTGGAACTCACCGCCCGGGAGTTCGCGCTGCTGGAAATCTTCCTGCAGAATGCTGGGCGCATCCTGACGCGAACCTTCATCAGCGAGAAGATCTGGCAGTCGCACGAGGATGTCGATACCAACTTGCTCGACGTTTACATGAGCCGGTTGCGGACGCGGATCGAAACGCCCGACGACAAGTATTTTCGCACCGTTCGCGGGGTGGGATACCAGTTGCAATGACGTCGTTTTCAACGCGACTGACCGTGTTCTATGCGCTCAGCTTTATTCTCGCGAGCGTCGGGATGCTGACGCTTGGCTATCGTCAGATCGATCAGAAGCTGATGCATGGGCTCGACCGGCTGTTGCTGACCGAGCGCGGTCGGGTGTTCGCCCACCTCGCGCTTGGGCCACCCGGAAACACCCCGGCCGACCTTGGCGCCAAGCTGCGTCGGTCGACGGACAACTCCGCAGTCCTGTTTCGCGTGGAGATCAAGTCCCGCGATGGTGCTTCGCTGTTCCGCTCGTCCAACTTGTCGCAACCTTTGCCCTGGTCGCCGCCGTCGCCGCAATTTACCGATGATACGCTGTCCGATGGTGCCAGGGTGCGCATCGGACGGTTTGATCGTGGCGATCTAGTGATCATGGTGGCGACGCCCGCCGACAATGTCGCTTCGGCGATGCGCGGCTATGTCGAAACGTCGATAGGCCTGTTGCTGGCGATGGCCGCGTTCGGCATCGCCATCGGCTATGCGCTAAGCCAGGTCGTGCTCAAGCCGCTGCGCGAGATTGCCGATACCGCGGCCCGGATCAGCGCATCAAACCTCGAGGAGCGCATCCCGGTCCAGCGCGGTGATGAGGTTGGCGATCTGGCGCGACTGCTCAACGCCATGCTGGACCGGATCGGATCGTCGTTTCGCCAGATCCGCCAGTTTACCGCCGATGCCTCGCACGAGTTGAAGACGCCGTTGTCGCTGGTCCGGCTTCATGCTGAAATGATCCTCGCCGATCCCGGCCTGACCACGTCGCAGGAAAATGCCGTTGTCGCGCAGCTTGAAGAGGTCGACCGGCTGTCAGCGCTGGTCGGCGACCTTCTCGTACTCGCCCGCGCTGATTCGAACAGCATGAACCTGGCAATCGCGTCGCACGATCCGGCGGACTTCCTTGAAAGGATGCGCGCCGATGTCGAAGTATTGGCCGAGGCCGCAAAGGTGAAGGTCCGGTTTATCCGTGAGGGTGACGGCCTGGTCTCGTTCGATCCTCGTTGGATGCGGCATATCGTGCTCAACCTGCTCAACAACGCGTTCCGCGCCAGCCCGGTCGGGGGCACCGTCACGATTGCCTCCAGGCTTGATGCCGCGGGCTGGCAACTCGCTGTCGAGGATGAGGGCGCGGGCGTGCCGCACGAACTGTTGTCCCGTATCTTCGATCGCTTCGTCAGCGACGCGCCTGGTGGCACGGGGTTGGGTCTGACGATCAGTCGCAGCATCGTCGAACTGCATGGCGGAACGATCGTGGCCATGCCGGGCAGGGATGGGCGGGGGTTGAGGGTGGAACTGGCCCTCCCGCCCGCGGCAACCTGAACGCGGTTTAAGGCGCCTTTCAGGTCGCCGTATTCTTGCTCGGCCATAGATCAGGTCGATTGGCCGCAGCAGTCGGCCACGGGAGGTTACGGGATGTCCGGTTTTCGGCGCGGCGCGGCTGCAATCCACCTCTGGCTGGGGCTGACCTTTGGCCTCGTCGGGATGTATCTCGCCGCGACGGGGGCGTGGATTTTGTTCCGGCCGGAA
>JAFEEP010000245.1 GCA_018241045.1 Pseudomonadota bacterium
TGACCTCTATTGACTAAACCCCCGTTTTGTCCTAGGATTTTCCTATCGTCATCAGGAGATGCGGAGGCCTCGTGAGCCGCGGCGGCAACCGCGCCCGGGGCGGTTCAAATGACAGAGCAGGAGGTTTTTATGGTCGATACCAACCAGTCCCCAACAGCGGTGCTGTTTCCCTATGTGCGCGCTGAGAAATCGGAACTCATGCGCTGGATCACCGCGCTGCCGGAGGTTGGCGGCCTGCTGCCGAAGAAGCGCGAGGCGATCATCGAGCTGGTCGCCGAAGCGGAACGTCTGGAGGCGGCAGCGCTTGAGCGGCGCGCCGAGGCTTACCGTGCCTCGCTGGAGTTGGAGGCCTCGGCCCGGTGTAACTGGTCCGCTGACGAGATCGAGCGGGCAAAGCAGAACACGCGCTAAACGCGTGTCCCGCGGTTGTTCAAGCAACCGCGGGTTTTGCCCTTCTCGACACCAGGAACGCGACACATGGCCACCGATACTTATAACGGGCTCGACCCGCATCAACGCGCTTTCATCAAGCTGGTGAAGGAGAACGCCCACCGTCACCGCTGCTATGAAGTTTTCCGGGACTTCTGCGAGCTCGCCGCTCTTTCCTTCAGCAACGCCGTCGACCAGCAGCAGTTCGAGGCGCGCGAAGCGCGCTATCTGGAGATCGTCAAAGGGTACAGCGAGGACGAAGTGAACCGCTTTCCGGCGATGCTTGCCGAGTTGACGGCCTCGCTTACCGGTCACTTTCACGATGCGCTCGGAGAGATTTTCATGGCGCTCGATCTCGGGAGCCACTGGCACGGCCAGTATTTCACGCCCTACTCGGTCGCCTCGCTCATGGCTCGTATGACGATGCACGATGTAGGCGAGCGCATCGAGCGCGAGGGCTTCATTACCCTGTGCGAGCCGGCGGCCGGCGCTGGTGCGATGGTGATCGCCGCGGCTGAGGCAGTCACCGCCAGCGGGAACAACCACCAGCGGCAGATGCACGTTACCGCGGTCGACGTCGACCCTACGGCCGTGCATATGGCCTATATCCAGTTGTCGCTACTTCATATCCCGGCGATCGTGGTGCATGGCAACTCGCTGACCTTGAAGCAGTGGGGGTATTGGGTGACGCCCGCGCATGTCATGGGGTTTTGGGATCAACGGCTGCGCCGCCGCGATGTGGCAGCGCAGCCGCCCACATTGAGCGCCGCGCCTGATCCGGCGCCGGCGGCGTCTGAGTCCGTCGCCGATGCGGTCGCGGTAGTGCGGGCGAGCGTGCTCGAGCACCGCGGCCAGCTCGCGGAGCAGCTTGCGCTGTTCGGCTAAGGCTTGGCGCCTTTGGCGCGAGGTGGTGGCGACCTCTTCCCCCCGCCCTTCCCCGCTGAGCGGGGAAGGGGGCCGAACGATCGCGTTCGATCCTCGGGAGCAGGGGTGGAGAACCTTCCCCCTGCCCCTCTCGGTGAGCGTGGGGTCGCTTCAACCAGGTCAAGGGTGCGGCTTCGCCCCTGCCCTCGCCCGTTCGGTGCTCGGGCCTGCGGCCCTGTGCTCCGCGTGCGGCCTGCGGCCAGGCCCTTGAGCTGGCTTCCGCTCGACTGTCTTCAAGGGTCAAAAACATATTGACCGCTATTGACTAAACCTCTGTTTTGTCCTATTATTGTCCTATCGGCATCGGGTGATGCCGAGGCCTCGGGAGCCGCGGCGGCAACCGCGCCCGGGGCGGTTCAAATGACAGAGCAGGAGGTTTTTATGGACGTCACTCACCTTTCCCTGGCCTCTTCGGCTGCTTCGCGCCCCGCCCGCATCCCCACCGGCCCCGGCCTGCGTGACCTGGCGCTGCGCTGGCTGCGTCCGGATGCCGGTGCTCCGCTGCGCGTGGTACGCCGCGGTCGCCTCGCCGAAAGCCGCCGTCGCTATGTCGAGATCGAGACGATGAGCGGGGGGCGGCGTATCGCCCTCTTCTTCTTCGTCTCGGCGGTGCGCCCGGGCGGCTGGTCCGTTGTTCCGGATGCAGCGCCCTAAATTCTATTGACCGCTATTGACTTGGTCCTAAAAACGTCCTATTATTGTCCTGTCGGTGTCGCACTTTACGCCGATCGCCTCGGGCAAGCGGCGGCAACCGCCCCCGAGGTGCTTCCAGACCTAGCAGGAGTTGATCAGATGACCATCAGTACCCAGACCCTCGTTATCGGAACCCGTGTTTATTGCGCGTTGCACTACTGCGGCGCCGGCATCGTGTATGCGATCCACGGTGAGCAGCGCCCCGATACCGTGCAGACCTTCATGGGAGGCGCTGGCGTGTCGGGCGGCTCGGCGCGTGTTGATGTCGTGTTCGCGAACGGTCACCAATCGCGCGCGCTGCCCGAATCCATCGTGTGCGGTATTCAGTGGCGGATTTTGGATGAGGTGGCGAGTGCCAGCGAGATTGCCGCAGCCCTGGCGCACGCGGCCTGCGTACAGGCGCAAAAGCGTGCGGTCGAGGATGAGGTCAAAGCTGTCCATGTTGCCGAGGTGGCGCGCCTGCAGGGGGCGCCGGAGTTCGCAAGTCTGACCCAAGGCGATGACCGCTATAGCGGCAAGCTCGCCGCGTCCAACATCCGAACGGAACTGCGCCGCGCCTTTCCCGGCGTGAAGTTCTCTGTTCGCAAGTCGAGCCACGGCGCGGTGAACGTGCGCTGGACCGACGGCCCGACCGCGACCGAGGTTCAGGAACTCGTCGGCAAGTATAAGCGCGGCCACTTCAACGGGATGGAGGACATCTACGAGGATGAGCGCTCGGCATGGTGCGAAGTCTTCGGCGGTGCCCAATACGTGTTCTGCGATCGCGACCAATCGGATGCGTTGATTGTCCAGGCGATCGAGCAGGTATGCACCGAGTACGCCGGCAATCTCAGCGGGATCGAACCCCCGACCGTCGAGGCCTTCCGCGCAGGGCGCCTCTCCTATGCCTACGTGCCAGGCCTGAATGACGACCTGCAGGCGCTGATCCGCAGCACTGCGGTCGAGCTCCGCGGCTGACATTGCCGCTGGTGGGCCGACA
>JAFEEP010000246.1 GCA_018241045.1 Pseudomonadota bacterium
AACCGCCGAAGGGCTGACCGTCCGGCCCCTGACGGCTGATCGCCGCGGCGAGCCCGGCCCACGGATCGGGCAGTTCAACCGGGGCGTCGGACCCGAAGGCCAGCGTCGCGCCGGTCGCGGCGATCGACTTCCACGCATAGGCTCCGGCGAGGCGGTTCGGCCCCAGTCGCGCTTCGGCCATCAGCCGATCGCTGGTTTCGTGGACCGGCTGCATCGAGGCGACGATGCCGTTCCGGCCGAAGCGGGGAATGTCCACCGGATCGACGATCTGGGCGTGTTCGATCCGCCAGCGCCGGTCGCCCTTGTAGGTCTGGGCCAGATCCTCGATCGCGCTGAGTAGCGCGGCATTGCCTTCGTCGCCGATCGCGTGGACCGCGACCTGGAAGTTGTCGAAGGCGGCGCGGCTCATCATGTTCTTGAGCGCGGTGTCCTGGGTGATCCGCAGGCCCTTGGTGCCGGGCGCGTCGGCATAGGGCGCCTTGAGGCTCGCCCCGCGCGATCCCAGCGCGCCGTCCATGTAGAGCTTGACCCCTTCCATGCGCAGCTTGTCGTCATAGAGCCACGGGCTTGGTCCCGGCCCGCCGATCAGCGCCATGTTATCGATCCCGGCAGCATAGGACATGATCCGCACCCGCAGCGATCCGTTGTCCCCGGCGCGGCGGAAGGCCTGCCAATCCTGAATCGAGGTGCCCATGTCGGCCACGCCGGTCACCCCATAGCGCAGCAGGATCTCCTGCGCCTTGCCCAGCGCGACATCGCGATCCTCGGCGCGGGGCGGAGGGACGGCCTTGGCGATCAGGCTCATCGCATTGTCGACGAACACGCCGCTGGGGGCCGGGGGCGGTGGCGGGGTGGGCTTGCGTTTTCCCTGCGCCATCGGGCGCGGGGCGGATGCGGTGGCGAGGCGGATGATCTGCCCCCCGGCAGGATCGCGCGTCGCCGCGCTCACTCCGGCCTGGGCCATCGCCTTGGTATTGGCCCAACCAGCATGGCCGTCGACGCGGTCGAGCCAGACCGGCCGGTCGCCGACCACCGCATCGAGTTCGGCAGCGGTGGGAAAACGGCCCAGCTTCCACTGTTCCTGGTTCCAGCCGCGGCCAAGGAGCCAGGGCCGGTCGGGATGCGCGGCGGCGTAGGCGGCGATCAGCTTCTGCGCTTCCGCCAGCGAGGTCGTCTCCGACAGGTCGAGCGTCAGTGCGCCGAACCCGATCTCCATGACGTGGGCATGGGCGTCGATCATGCCCGGGGTCATCACCCGGCCCTTGCCATTGACCAGATAGTCGACCTTGCCGGGACGTTTGTCGTCGCGGTGAAGCACCTGGACGATCCGTCCGTCGCTGCCGATCAACAATCCGGTGAAGCGTTCGACCTGGCCATGCTCGTCAAGCGTCAGCCCGTCGACGTTGTCGACCAGCGTGTCGGCAAGCGCGGGGGTTGCGACGACGAGAGCAGTCGCGGCCAGCAGGGATTTCATCATGCCTTGCCCTTTCGCGGCAGCACCCGCACCAGGGCCGACGTATCCTGCCGCCCGCCGCCGATTGCCTGGACCTGGGCATAGATCTGGTCGATCTGCGCGGCCACAGGCAGCGAAACCCCGATCGAGCGGCCTTCGTCGAGCGCCAGGCCCATGTCCTTGCGCATCCAGTCGACCGCGAAGCCGAAATCGAACTCGTCCTTGGCCATGGTGTGCCAGCGGTTGTCCATCTGCCAGCTCTGCGCCGCCCCGCCCGAGATCGCCTCGTAAACCTTGTCGAGATCGAGCTGCGAGGACTGGGCGAAACGCAGCCCTTCGGACAGGCTGGCGATGATCCCGGCGAAGGTGATCTGGTTGACCATCTTGCAGGTCTGTCCGGCCCCGGCCTTGCCGACGTGGACGATCCGCTTGGTATAGGCTTCCATGATCGGGCGCGCCGCCTCGATCGCGTCGGGCCTGCCGCCGCACATTACGGTGAGCTGGCCGTTCTCCGCCCCGGCCTGCCCGCCGGTGACCGGGGCATCGACGCAGTGCACCTCAAGGTCGCGCGCCTCGACCGCGATCTGGCGGGCGATCCGGGCCGAAACCGTGGTGTGATCGATATAAACCGCGCCGCGCCGCAGGGTAGTGAAGGCGCCCATCGGCCCCAGCACCACATCAGCCAGGTCATCATCGTTGCCCACGCAAGTCAGCACCGCGTCCGCGCCCTTCGCCGCTTCGGCGGGGCTGGCGGCAATCTGCAAGGAAAGGCCGGGGTTGGCTGCTTGCCACCGCTCGATCCGCGCCGGGGACCGGTTGTAAACGGTCAGCTTGTGTCCGGCCTTGGCGATGTGGCGGGCAATTGCCCCGCCCATCACGCCAAGGCCGATGAAGGATATGTTGATCGGTTCGCTCATGGTTCGGGCTGTGTAACCACTTTTGCCGCACCTGCCAGTTGGATTATGCACTGCGGTGAAAGGCGTTGCCTTCGGCGGCTCAGGCTCTATCGGTCGCGCGATGCCTTCGCGCCTGACCCTGCTGTTCTCACCGCGCATCCTGCGCCCGCTGTTCTGGTTCTGCGCCGCGCTGGCGTTGACCATGGCGTTGCTGCCAAGCCCGCCCAGCCTGCCGATCGACCGCTTTGGCGACAAGACTGAGCATATGCTGGCCTTCGCCACCCTGGCGCTGCTCGCCGATCTGGGCTGGCGCAGGAAGCCGACGTTGCTTATCGCGGTGGGGCTTTCGGCCTTCGGCGCGCTGATCGAGTTTCTGCAGGCGATCCCCGCGGTGCACCGCGACGCCGACCCGCTCGACTGGTTGGCCGATACTGCGGCGATCATCGTCGCGACCCTGGTGGCGCGGCTGCTGCGCCGCTTGCTGCCCGAACAGGACTGACTCGGGGGTTTGCAATGACGCGGCTTTGCCCTAGGCAGCGCGGGTCATGGACCAGACCGAAGACACGCTCGCCGAACAACTGACCATCGCCGATGTGCGCGCCGCCGCGCAGCGCATCAAAGGCGCGGTGGTGCGCACCGATTGCGATTTCAGCCGCACGCTGAGCGAGATTACCGGGGCGGAGGTCTGGCTCAAGTTCGAGAACCTGCAGTTCACCGCCGCTTACAAGGAGCGCGGCGCGTTGAACGCGATGCTGCTGCTTAGTGAGGAGCAGCGCGCCCGCGGGGTGATCGCGGCATCGGCGGGCAACCATGCCCAGGGCCTGTCCTATCACGGCCAACGCCTTGGCGTGCCGGTAACCATCGTCATGCCGCGTACCACCCCGACGGTGAAGGTCATGCAGACCGAGGTGCTGGGCGGAACCGTGGTGCTGGAAGGCGAAACCTTTGACGAGGCCTATGCCCACGCCCGGGCGATGGAGCGCCAATTGGGGCTGACCTTCGTCCACCCGTTCGACGATCCGAACGTTGCTGCCGGGCAGGGCACGGTCGCGCTCGAAATGCTCGAGGACGTGCCCGATCTCGATATGCTGGTGATCCCGATCGGCGGGGGCGGGCTTGCGTCAGGCATGGCAGTCGCCGCGCGGGCGATCAATCCCGACATTGCGCTGGTCGGAGTCGAGGCGGAGCTGTTCCCCTCGATGTACAACCGCTTGAAGCACAACGAATTGCCTTGCGGTGGCGATACCCTGGCCGAGGGCATCGCGGTCAAGGAGCCGGGCGCCTTCACCAGCCGGGTGCTGCGCCGGATGCTCGACGATATCGTGCTGGTCGACGAAGGCGCGCTCGAACGCGCGGTTTCACTGCTGCTGCAGATCGAAAAAACCGTGGTCGAGGGCGCCGGCGCGGCTGGACTGGCGGCGGTGCTGGCGCATCCCGGGCGGTTCAAGGGGCGCAAGATCGGCATCCCGCTGACCGGCGGCAATATCGACACGCGCTTGCTCGCCAACGTGCTGCTGCGCGACCTGGCCCGTTCGGGACGCCTCGCGCGGTTGCGGCTGGTGCTGCAGGACCGCCCCGGCGCGCTGTTCAACGTGATCCGCGAGTTCGACCGGCACAACGTCAACATCCTCGAGGTCTATCACCAGCGGATTTTCACCCACCTGCCGGCCAAGGGCCTGACCGCCGACATCGAGTGCGAGGCGCGCGATGGCGAGCAGCTCAAGGCGCTGGTCCACTCGCTGCGCGAGAAGGGCTATTCGGTCACCCAGGTCGAATTGAACTGAACGGAGATGGCGCGGTGGGGCGGTTTGGCCGCCACCCTGTGCATACTATCCTCTTGTTAATGCTGTTTCGTGGTTAAAAGACTTTCAACGCGGCGATTGCGGCGTCATAGTGCGCCGGTAACCCCACGCTAAGGATGTTGCACGGCCGTGACGGCACCCGTTCGCTTTCCCCGGTTCTTCGTGACGAGCGCCGCGCCGTGCCCGTACCTGCCTGGACGCAGCGAGCGCAAGGTCTTCACCGAGTTGAAGGGCCCGCACGCCGACCAGCTCAACGATGCGCTGGGCCGCATCGGATTCCGCCGCAGCCAGACCGTCGCCTATCGCCCGTCCTGCGTCGATTGCAGCGCCTGCGTCTCGGTCCGCGTCGTCGCTGCGGAGTTCCGTCCTTCCTCGACCCAGAAGCGCACGCTCAAGGCCAATTCGGATCTGGTCGCAACGCCGTGCCGCCCGTGGTCGACGGTCGAACAGTTCGACCTGCTCCAGCGCTACCTTGCCCATCGCCACCCCGGCGGCGGCATGGCCAACATGGACGAGGTCGATTTCGCCGACATGGTGGAGCACACCCCGGTCGACACCCATGTGATCGAGTATCGCGAACCGACCAGCGACGGCAGTCAGGGGCGCTTGGTCGGCGCCTGCCTGACCGACCGTCAGGGTGACGGAATGTCGATGATCTACAGCTTCTACGATCCCGCTCATCCGGGGCGCGAGGGGTTGGGCAATTACATCATCCTCGATCACATCCGCCGCGCGGCCGAGGAAGGGCTGCCCTACGTCTATCTCGGCTATTGGGTCGATGGCTCGGTGCGGATGCAGTACAAGGTCCGCTATCGCCCACTCGAACGGCTCGGTCGCGACGGGTGGACCCGGATGAGCGAGGAGGAACAGGACCGCCTGATCCTCGCCGCGGCAACCATGCGTCGCAGCGACGCTCTGCCGCTCGATGGCAGCACCAAGGACGGCGCTCACGGCGGACACGACCAGTACCGGGTCGAGGTATAGGGCCTCTTCAGATCGCATGGGAACGTGTTCCTGACGTTCCACTCCATCAAAATGCATGGCCGAAATTGACTGGCACCCGACCTGCCGGAGCGGCAAATTCCGGTTGCCGGCGCGT
>JAFEEP010000247.1 GCA_018241045.1 Pseudomonadota bacterium
ACCCGAGGATCTGCTGGCCAGCGATGCCCCGCCGCCGCAAGGCCCGCGCCCCGGGTTCGAAGGCAGCGTCTGGTTTCGGATCAATATTGGCCGCCGCCACAACGCCGATCCGCGCTGGCTGCTGCCGCTGCTGTGCCGCCGCGGCCACGTCAGCCGCAGCGAGATCGGGGCGATCCGCATAACCGCCAACGAGAGCCTGTTCGAAGTGCCCGGCGCCGTTGCCGACCGCTTTCTCGCCGCCGTACGCCGCACCGCTGGTGAGGATGACGGAGTGGAGATCGTCGCGGTAGAGGGCAGTCCGCGCGCCGATGCCCGCAGCCGTGGTCGCGCGTCGGCGGAACCCCGGAGTGGCCGTGGTGGTGCGCCGCGCGACAGGCAATTCAAGCACCGCAAGGGGCCGCGCAAGCCGTGACGCCGCGCATCCTTGTCGATGCCGACGCCTGCCCGGTGAAGGACGAGATCTACAAGGTCGCCTGGCGACACGCAGTGCCCGTTACCGTGGTCAGCAACAGCCCGATCCGCGTGCCCGTCCACGAACTGATCGAGCGGGTGGTGGTGGGCGCCGGGTTCGACGCTGCCGACGACTGGATCGCGGAGCGCGCCGATGCCCTGACGGTGTGCATAACCGGCGACATCCTGCTCGCCGACCGCTGCCTCAAGGCGGGCGCCACGGTGATTGCGCCCAATGGCAAGCCGTTCACCGCCAATTCGATCGGCGGCGCGATCGCGACCCGGGCGATCATGGCCGACTTGCGGGCCGGAGGGGATGCCCTGGGCGGTCCCGCGCCCTTCAGCAAGGTTGATCGTTCGCGCTTCCTGTCGGCGCTGGATGAAGCCCTGGCGCGCCGCGCCCGGTCCGTCCCGCACCCACGCTGAGCGCTGTCAGCGCGGCCTTGCCGGGGTCGGGCCTGCGTCGGGCTGATCACTCGCCGCATCGGCGGCGTCGCTCTGCGCGGCATCTATATCGCGGTCGATCGACTGCGCCTTGGCGTCCAGCTCTTTCTGGCGGGCCTTGAAGCGTTCGTCGAAGCTCGGTTCGGCCTTGCAGCCGAGCAGCGCCAGGGCGAGGAGCAGGAGAGCGCCGCGCATCAATATCGCTTTCGGTAACGCAGGTTGAAATTGTTCGCGCCGCTCTCGCCCGCCTGGCTGAGGATCGACAGTGTGCGGCTCAATCCGACCTCGACCTGGGTCGCGGTAAAGCCACGGGCGTCGGTGATCAGTTCGATGTAGATGTTGTTCGAGATGTAGCGCCCGGCCGCCACCGCCGTGCCGCGCCCGGTCGCCGTATCGGGGGCAAGGACGCGCAGTTGCGACAGGCCGGTCGCCGCGCGCAGCTTGCCCAGCGGATTGAGCCCGCCGCCGCTGGAGCGCAGCGCGTTGAGCGAGGCGGCGAGCTGCACCGCCTGCAGCGGCGAGAGCTGGCCGACCGAATTGCCGAACAGGATGCGCGACAGCACCTCGTCAGAGGGCAACGCCGGATCGGCAGAGAAGCTGATCTGCGGATTGAAGGCCTGCCCGCTGACGGAGACGGTGATCGCGACCGAATCGATCGTCTCGCTGGCGCTGAGCGCGATCTGCGGATCGATCGTCTCTCCGCCGGTGAACAGCAGGCGGCCATCCTCCAGCTTGAACTGGCGCCCGGCGAAGCTGAGGTTGCCGCGCACCAGATTGACGTCGCCGGTCATCCGCGGCGCGGCGCTGGTGCCCGTGACGCGCAGGTTGGCGCTCCATTCGCTGTCGAGGCCCATGCCGGTGACGAAAAGCTGGTTTCCGGCATCGAGCGCGATGCCGAGCCTGAGTCCTTCAAACAACCCGGCGCTGGGCACCGCGGGTTCGTCCCCGGTCACCCGCACGCGCCCCTGCGTCGGCTTGAACCGCACTCCGGCCATGTCCGGCACCTGGGCGGCTCCCTGGCGAACCATCGCGTAGCGGGTCTCGGGCAGGTGGAGCGTGCCCGACAGCAGCGCGGTCTGCCCTGCAACCTTGGTCAGCCGCAGCTTGCCGGTCGCGGAGGAGGACAGGGCATCGCTGCGCGCCAGCCGCGCATCGTCGAGGTCGAAGTTCATGTCCATCGGATATCCGCTCTCCGCCGCGAGGCTGATCGAGCCCTGCGCGGAAATCTTGCCCTGACCCGCCACCGCGTTGAATTGTTCGATCTGCAGGCGATCGCCCGCGAACTGTCCGCTGAGGGTCATCCCGGTGAGCCGCGTGCCGTAGGTCTGGTTTTCATAGGTCAGGGCGTTGCCGCGCAGGATGCCGGTCAATTGCGGCTGTTGCAGGCGGCCGCTGAAATCCGCGCCGATGGCCAGTTGGCCTGACAGCGACTGGTCGTTGCGCCCGGCAAACGACCACAGCGTTTCCGCCGGGCCGTTGAAGCGCACTCCGCCGCCCAGCGGCGCGGCGCTGACCCGTTCGACCCAACCTCCGGCGCCGGGGCCGAGCGGGCGCAGCGAGGCGTTGAGCCGCCCGATCACCGCGCCGCGGCGGCGGATCACCGCGCGCGTCTCGCCCCCATCGGGCTGCAACTGGCCGATCAGATTGATGTTGACCGGCTGGCTGACCGAAACCGCAGTGGTGCGGGTGAAGTTGTCGATGCTGAGCCGCGCGTCGGCGCGCGGGAAGGCGTCGGGGCTGGCCTGGGCAAAGTCGAGGCTGCCGGTCGCCTTGCCGCCCAGCCCGTAGCCCGGCAGGAAGGCGTTGAGCAGCGCGAGGTCGAGTGCGTCCATCCGGCTCTGCAGGGTGAGCGCCGTGCCATAGCTGCCGGCAAGGCGCACATTGCCCTGGCCGAAATCAATCCGGGTCGGGAGCAATTCATAACCCGCGCCGGAAGGGACGATCCGCGCCGGGCTGGTGGTCTTGAAGCCGACCCCGCGCACCCGTCCGTCGAGCGCGACGCGCCACAGGTTCGGCTCAAGCCGTGCGTTGCCGGCGATGCGGAACGGTGCCGCGCTGACCCCCTCGATCAGGAAGCTGGCTTGCCCGCGTCCGTCGCGGTAATCGATCAGCGCGCGCGCCGCCGCCAGATCGAACCCGCGCAGT
>JAFEEP010000248.1 GCA_018241045.1 Pseudomonadota bacterium
CAACGATTTCGGCGCGGTCGGCCATGCCGTGGCCCGCGCCGGGGCCGACAATTTCATCCATCTCGCCGGGCCGGACGTGGGCCTGCCCGCCGCAGGCACGATCAGCATCGTCGGCCCGGGCACCGGCCTTGGCGTCGCCAATGTCTGGCGCGATGGCACGGGCGATTACCGCGTCCAGGCGACCGAGGGCGGACACATCGACTTTGCCCCGCTCGACAATATCGAGGACGCGATCCTCGCCCGGCTGCGCCAGCGCTATCGCCGGGTTTCAGCCGAACGCGTCGTTTCCGGCCCCGGCCTCGTCGACATTTACGAAGCTCTCGCCGCGATGGAGGGTCGCGCGATCCAGCACGTCGACGACCGCACCCTGTGGGGCCTTGGCACCAGCGGCGAGGACAGCCTGGCCGCCGCCGCGGTCGATCGCTTCTGCCTTGCGCTTGGCTCCTTCGCCGGAGACATCGCCCTTGCCCAGGGGGCCAGCGCGGTGGTCATCGCCGGCGGGCTGGGCCTGCGCATCAAGGATACCCTGCTGCGCTCAGGCTTTGCCAACCGCTTCATCGCCAAGGGCAGGTTCGAAGCGCTGATGGCCGCGCTGCCGGTGCGCCTCATCACTCATCCCCAGCCCGGCCTGTTCGGGGCTGCCGCCGCTTTCGCCAAGGAGCATCTGTCGTGAGTCCCATCGAAGTCATCATGCGCGCGGCCCCGGTAATCCCGGTGCTGGTCATCGACCAGGTGGCCCATGCCCGCCCGATCGCCGAGGCGCTGGTCAAGGGCGGCTTGCCGGTGCTCGAGGTGACGCTGCGCACCGCCGACGCGCTCGAAGTGATCCGCGAGATGAAGCAGGTCGAAGGCGCGATCGTCGGCGCGGGCACCGTGCTCAACCCCCACGCGCTTGAGGACGCGCTTGAGGCGGGGAGCGAGTTCATTGTTTCGCCCGGCCTTACCGATGGTCTCGCCAAGGCGGCGGTCGCCGCGAAGGTTCCGTTCCTCCCCGGTATCGCTACTTCGGCCGACATCATGCGCGGACTCGACCTGGGGCTGGATCGCTTCAAGTTCTTCCCGGCCGAGGCCAATGGCGGCATCCCGGCGCTCAAGGCCATTGCCGCGCCGTTCGGTTCGGTGCGCTTCTGCCCCACCGGGGGGATCACCGCCGCCAACGCCGCCGACTGGCTCGCGCTCGATCCGGTGCTGTGCTGCGGCGGATCGTGGCTGGTGCCCAAAGGCGAACCCGACGTCGCCGCGATCGAAGCTGCGGCGCGCGCCGTGGCAGCCTTGCCGCGATGAGCCTGTCCGAGCGGCTCGAGGCGCGGCTTCAGTCGTTGCACGCGCATACGGCGGAAACCCCGCTGTTCAATCCTGTGTTCCAGCTCGGGCTGGAACTGTCGCGCGAACTGGAAGGCGGGCAACTTGACCTGAGCGCCGTCGAGGCACTGGTCGCCGAACTCGATTGCGACGGCCTCGTCGCCCGCGCCGCGCGGCTCAACCGGTTGGTCGCCCCGGTGGCGATGGCCGAGAACGAGGCGCGGATCGAGGCGCTGGCCCCGGCCCCCAGCTTTGCCGACTACGCCGCGCGCTGGCGTCGCCCGCTGGTCCACGTGGTCTTCACCGCGCACCCGACCTTCCTGCTCACCCGGCTCCAGTCGCAGGCCGTGGCCGACGCGGCTTCCTCTGGCGAAATCGGCGCGCAGACCGCCTGCGTTGCCCCGCACGAACGCGACACGATCACGCTGGAGAGCGAGCACGACGCGGCGATGGCCGCGCTCGCCCGCGCCCAGACCGCGCGCGACCGGATCAACGCCCTGCTGCTGGCCGAGGCGCGCCGCGCATGGCCCGACCAATGGCGCAAGCTGGAGCCGCTGCCGCTGCGCTTCGCCAGCTGGGTCGGCTATGACATGGACGGGCGCACCGACATTTCGTGGTCCACCTCGCTGCGCTATCGCCTGAGTGAAAAGGCCGAGCGGCTGAACAGCTATTCCGCCCAGCTTGCCGACCTTGCGCCCGACATCGCCGCCCGTCTGACCCGCGCCGCGCTGCGCGCGGCGGAGATGGCCGCCCTGTTCGCGCAGGACTTGTCCGAACCCGCCGCCCTGTCCGCCGCCGCCGATACGCTGACCGCCGATCACCCCGACAAGCTGACCAGTCTTTCGGCGGTGATCACCGAGCTGGAAGCCGAAGCGGGCCGCGCCGACGATGCAACCGCGCAGGCGCTGCTGGTCGTGGCTGCGGCGATGCGCGCCGATGGGCTGGGCATGGGCTGGATCCATTTCCGGGTGAACTCCAGCCAGCTTCAGAACGCGATCCGCCGCCGCATCGACCCGGATGGCAAGCTCGACCTGGCCAGCCAGGCCGCGCTGGTGCGGATGCGCGAACTGCTCGCCGAAGCGCGCCCGCTGCGCACCAATTTCGCCGCGCTGGCGATCGAGAATTCGACCGCGGTGCGCCAGTTCCTGGCGATGACGCAGATCCTCCACCACGTCGACAGCGATGCCCCGATCCGGATGCTGATCGCCGAAAGCGAGCAACCGACCACTGTCCTCGCCGCGCTCTATTTCGCGCGCCTGTTCGGGATCGCCGACAAGGTCGACGTTTCGCCGCTGTTCGAAACCGAAAGCGCGCTGGAACACGGCGGGCGTTTCCTCGACGCCCTGCTCGCCGAGGAAGCCTATCGCGACTATGCCCGCGCGCGTGGCCGGGTGGCGATCCAGACGGGCTTTTCCGACGCCGGGCGCTTCGTCGGCCAGATCCCCGCAGCGCTGGCGATCGAACGCCTCCAGGGCCGCCTCTCCGAAGCGATGGTCGCCAATGGCCTGACCGATGTTGCCGCGCTGGTGTTCGATACGCATGGCGAATCGATGGGGCGCGGCGCGCATCCCTCCTCGTTCACCGACCGCGTCGAATGGCCGCTGTCACCCTGGGCGCGGCGGCGTTTCGCCCGCGCGGGAATCCGGCTTGAGCCCGAGGTCAGCTTTCAGGGTGGTGACGGTTACCTGTTCTTCGGCACCCCCGAACTGGCGCTCGCCACCCTGACCCGTTTCGTCGAGGCCGCGCCGGCCGAAACCGACCCGGATGCGCCAGCCGATCCGTTCTATCGCCGCACCGACCTCAGCCTCGATTTCTATCGCGCGATCCGCCGTTTCCAGGCATGGCAACTGACCAGCCGGACCTATCCGCGCGCGGTCACCGCCTTTGGCCTCGGCCTGCTTAACGACACCGGCAGCCGCAAGAGCCGCCGCCAGAGCGACCTTGCCGCCGATCGCGAGATGAACCTGCGCCAGATCCGCGCGATCCCGCACAATGCGATCCTGCAGCAGCTTGGCTATCCGGTGAACGTGATCGGCGGGTTCGGCACCGCCGCTGACGGCAACTACGAAGCGATCGCCGCCCTGCTGCGCGAAAGCCCGCGCGGGCGCCAGATTGTCCGGCTGGTCCGCGCCGCCAATGCGCTGGGCAGTATCAAGACCGTCGCCGCCTTTGGCGAACTGTTCAATTCAGCCTACTGGTCCAGCCGCCCCTATCGCGGCGACGAAGACCAGATTTCCGACGCCTGCCTGGCCTTGGCCGAATACCTCACCACCGATGACCGGACCGGCGTCTTCCGCCGCCTCGCCTCGCGCCTCAGGGTCGATGCGCTCAAGCTCCACCGCCTGCTTGACCTGATTCCCGACGAGGACCCACTGCGCGACCGCGAACATACCCGGCGGATGCTGGGCGTGTTGCAGGCGCTGCGCCTTGCGCTGTTCCAGCATATGTTCCTGAAAGCGGTGTCGGTCCCGGCCTTCAGCCGCGCCAACGACATCAGCCGCGAGGACGTGCTGGAGATGGTCTTCACCCTGCGGATCGACGAGGCTCTTGCCCAGTTGCGTCGCGCCTTTCCTGTCCATTTC
>JAFEEP010000249.1 GCA_018241045.1 Pseudomonadota bacterium
ATTCGCCCCGCCCCGGCACGCCCGCCGCGCGGATGCCGCAGCTTGACCACGGCCTGATCCGGGCGCGCGCAGCGGAACTGCGCGACGCAGTCGCCACGCAGCGGGCGTCGTGGCTCTCATCCCTGGTCGGCCAACCGCTCGAAGTGCTTGCCGAACGCGACGGGACCGGCCATGCGCAGAACTTCGCCCGGGTGCAATTGCCGCCCGCCACGCCAGCCGGAAGCATCGTGACCATTACCCCTACCCGCATCATCGAAGGCCAACTGGCATGAGTGAGGAAACCTGGTCCGACCGCGTCTTTGGCGGCTTTCGCAAGACCTCCGAACGGCTGAGCGAGAACCTGGCGGGGATCGTCAGCAAGACCCGGCTCGACGAAGCGCAGCTCGACGAGCTTGAGGATGCACTGATCCTCTCCGACCTCGGTCCACGTGCCGCCGCGCGGATTCGCAATCGGCTCGCATCCGAACGGTTCGAGCGCGGCGCGGACGAGCAGGCGATCAAGGAAGCCGTCGCTGCAGAGATCGCCGCGATCCTGCGCCCGGTGGCCAAACCGCTCGACGTCGTCGCCTTCCCTCGCCCGCAAGTGATCCTGGTGATCGGGGTCAACGGATCGGGCAAGACCACCACGATCGCCAAGCTGGGGCATCTGTTCCAGGAACAGGACTATTCGGTGATGCTGGCGGCGGGCGATACCTTTCGCGCCGCGGCGATCGACCAGTTGGGCATCTGGGCCGAGCGGATCGGCGTGCCGATCGTGTTCGGCGATGAAGGCGGCGACCCCGCCAGCGTCGTGTTCGACGCCGTCCAGGCCGCGACCGAGGAAGGCACCGACGCGCTGATCGTCGACACCGCCGGGCGCCTGCAGAACAAACGCGAACTGATGGACGAACTGGCCAAGATCCGCCGCGTCCTCGGCCGCCTCAACCCCGAGGCGCCGCATGACGTGGTGCTGGTGCTCGATGCGACCAACGGCCAGAACGCGCTGCAACAGATCGAAATCTTCAAGGAAGTCGCCGGGGTGACCGGCCTGATCATGACCAAGCTCGACGGCACCGCGCGCGGCGGCGTGCTGGTCGCTGCCGCCGAGCAATACGGCCTGCCGATCCACGCGATCGGCGTCGGCGAAAAGATGGAAGACCTGCGTCCCTTCGATCCCGATCTGGTCGCGCGGGTAATCGCAGGGGTGGCGTGATGAGCGAGACTGCCGCAGCCACCGCGTCAAAGCCCAAATCGGGCCTGCTCAACCTGCTGGTCGACTATGGCCCGATTGCCGTGTTCTTCCTGGTCTATCGGTTCTACGCGCCCAAGGATCACGCCAGCCTGGGCGAGGTGACCGCGGTGATCCGCGCCACCGCCAGTTTCATGGGCGCGGCGGTGGTGGCCCTGGCGGTATCGAAGTGGAAGCTGGGCCGGGTTTCGCCGATGCTGTGGCTCTCGACCGCATTGATCGTGGTGTTCGGCGGGCTGACGATCATCTTCCAGGATCGCACCTGGATTCAGATCAAGCCCACGGCGATCTACCTGCTGTTCGGGATCAGCCTGCTCGTCGGATGGCGGCGTGGCGTGCCGCTGCTGCGCACACTGCTGCAGGCGGCCTTCGAAGGGCTCGACGATGCGGGCTGGATGAAGCTGTCGCGCAACTGGGGCTGGTTCTTCCTGTTCCTTGCCGCGCTGAACGAAGTGCTGCGCCACACCCTGCAATTCGGTGACTGGATCGCGGCCAAGCTGTGGCTGTTTTTGCCGCTGACCTTCCTGTTCACCTTCGCCCATATCCCGATGCTGCTGCGCCACGGCCTGGCCCAGGAAGCCGAGGGTGAGGTGCTGAGCGATCCGCCACACGAGTGACAACGATTCGCAAAAACGTGTGACAAGTGCAGCCAAATGCGCATAAACTCACCTCGCCCGGCTATGGGCGCGGGGTCGGCAATTGAATCGCTTCACAAGACAAAGGGGGAAGCAATGGGCAAGTTTTTCGGAAATCTTCATCTGGTACTGGTGACCGGACTGGTCGCCGCGGTACTGGTGATGTGGCATTTCGCCGCTGCGTCTGATGGCGCGCTGCCGATCGATGCCAATTCGGTGCTGCGTTGGCTGCACGTATTCTTCGGCATCCTGTGGATCGGCCTGCTCTATTACCTCAACTTCGTCCAAGTGCCGACCATGCCCAAGATTCCGGCCGAGCTTAAGGGCGGCGTGACCGGATTCATCGCGCCGAGCGTGCTGTTCTTCTTCCGCTGGGGCGCGGCTTTCACCGTGCTGACCGGCCTGTGCATCGCGATTGTCGATGGCTATGCCCACCGCGCGATGACCTTCACCGGCGCGACGCAGAGCGAAAACCTGATCGGTCTTGGTATGTGGCTGGCGCTGATCATGGCCTTCAACGTGTGGTTCATCATCTGGCCAGCGCAGAAGAAGATTCTCGGCATCGTCGAAGCCACGGCGGAGGAAAAGGCCGCGGTCGGACCGCGCGCGCTTTATGCCAGCCGTACCAACGTGCTGCTGTCGCTGCCGATGCTCTACTGCATGGTCAGCGCCAACCTCGGCGTCGGCGGCTAACACCAACACGAGCCAGTGAACGGCGCGGCGCCCCGGCGGGGCGCCGCGCTTTTCTTTTGCCCGCCCTGCGGATAATCCTTGCGCCATGAGCGCCCAGATCGAACCCTTCCACGCCATATCCGTCAGCACCCTGGCGCACCGCCTCAAGACCGAGGGGCGCTCGATCATCCACATGGAGTTCGGGCAACCCTCGACCGGGGCGCCAGCCGCGGCAATAGCCCGGGCTCATCAGGTGCTCGACGCCGATCCGATGGGCTATTGGCAAAGCCCCGCCCTCAAGGAGCGGATCTGCCGCCACTATGCCGAAAGCTACGGCCTGAAGGTGGAGCCGGGCCAGCTGGTGCTGACCTGCGGCGCCTCGCCCGCGCTGGTCCTTGCCCTGTCGGCGCTGTTCGATCCGGGCGCGCGTGTCGCCGTGGCGCGGCCCGGCTATGTCGCCTACCGCAACACGCTGAAGGCGCTGCACCTTGAGCCGGTCGAGCTGGATTGCGGCGAGGCAAGCCGCTTCCAGCTCACCGCCGCGATGCTCGCCGCACTCGATCCAGCGCCGCAAGGGGTGATCCTCGCCAGCCCGGCCAACCCGACCGGGACGATCATCCCCCGCGCTGAGCTGGAGGCGATCGCCGCAGTGTGCCGCGAGCGCGACATCGCGATCGTCTCCGACGAGATTTACCACGGCATCAGCTATGGCCAGCAAACGCCGTCGATCCTTGAGGTCGAACCCGAGGCAATGGTGATCAACAGCTTCTCCAAGTATTTCAGCATGGCCGGGTGGCGGCTTGGCTGGCTGGTCGCGCCCAAGGGCAAGGTCGACGCAGCGATCGCGCGGATGAGCAATATGTTCCTCACCCCGCCCAGCCTGTCGCAGCACGCTGGCCTCGTCGCGATGGATTGCACCGCCGAACTGGAGGCCAACATCGCCACCTATGCCCGCAACCGGCAGCTCTTGCTCGATGCCCTGCCGGCGATGGGCCTCGGCCGGATCGCCCCACCCGACGGGGCCTTCTACATCTATGCCGACGTGTCCGACTTCGCCGACGATTCGATGGAGTTCTGCCTGGCCCTGCTACGCGACACCGGCGTCGCCACCGCGCCGGGGATCGATTTCGACCCCGTCGACGGCCGCCATTTCATGCGCTTCAGCTTCGCCGTCTCGACGCCCGAGATCGAGGATGCGATTCGCCGCATCGGACCGTGGTTCGCCAGCCGCAACCGTGGCGTCAGAACCGCCTAGATCTCGATCTGACTGCCCAGCTCAACCACGCGGTTCGATGGCAGACGGAAGAATTCCATCGCGCTGGCGGCGTTGCGCAGCATCCAGGCGAACAGCTTTTCGCGCCAGATCGCCATTCCCGGCTTGGCCGAGGCGATCAGGGTCTGGCGGCTGAGGAAGAAGCTGGTCTTCATCATCTCGAACGGGCCACCGCACATATTCGCGCTGGTCAGGGCAGCGGGCACGTCGGTCTCCTCAAGAAAGCCGAAGCGCAGCGTCAAGCGATAGAAGCCCTGCCCCAGGTCCTTCATCGTGCAGCGATCGCCCGGATCGACATAGGGAACGTCCTGGATCGCCACGGTCAGGATGACCACCCGCTCGTGCAGCACCTTGTTGTGCTTGATGTTGTGGAGCAGCGCGGATGGCACGCCCTTGTTGCTGCTGGCCATGAAGATCGCCGTTCCGGGAACCCGGGTGGCACTGGAATGCGCGCTCTTGGAAAAGACCTCGATCGGGATCGTCCCCTCGGTCATCGACTGGCGCATCAGGGCGCGGCCACGCGACCAGGTCGTCAGCAGGGTGAAGATCGCCAGCCCCATCGCCAGCGGCACCCAGCCGCCATCGGGGATCTTGGTGAAGTTGGCAGCGAGGTAGGCCGCATCAAGCGTGAAGAACAACGCCAGCAGCGGGACAGAGAACCACGGCTTCCACTTCCACATCGTGAACAGCACCACGGCCAGCAGCACGTTGTCGATCGCCATCGCGCCGGTCACCGCGATGCCGTAGGCCGCGGTCAGGTCCGACGATTTCTGGAACACCAGAACCAGCAGGATCACCGCGATCATCAACGCCGTGTTGATCACCGGGATGTAGATCTGCCCGGCATTGACGCTGGTGTACTTGATCGACATCCGCGGGATGAAACCCAACTGGATCGCCTGTTGGGTGACCGAAAACGCCCCGGTTATCACCGCCTGCGAGGCGATCACCGCGGCCATGCTGGCGATCACCAGCAGCGGCCACTGGAACCAGTCGGGCGCGAGGAAATAGAACGGGCTTTCCAGCGCGGCGGGGTTGCGCGAAAGCAGTGCGGCCTGGCCCAGGTAGTTGCAGACCAGCGCGGGCAGGACGATGAACAGCCACGACACGCGGATCGGGTTGCGCCCGAAATGGCCCATGTCGGCATAAAGCGCCTCGGCGCCGGTCACCGCCAGCACGGCCGAGCCCATCGCCAGGAATCC
>JAFEEP010000024.1 GCA_018241045.1 Pseudomonadota bacterium
CGGCGGTGTGCTGCCTGTCCTCGCTCAACCTCGAAACCTGGGACGAATGGCACCAGGACGGCCGCTTCATCGAGGACGTGCTGCGCTTCCTCGACAACGTGCTGCAGGACTATATCGACCGCGCCCCGAACGAGATGGCCCGCGCCAAGTATTCCGCCGCGCGCGAACGCTCGGTCGGCATGGGGGTGATGGGCTTCCACTCCTATCTCCAGAAGAAGGGCGTCGCCTTCGAATCGGCGATGGCCAAGGCGCTGAACATGAAGATGTTCAAGCACGTCGCGGCCAAGGCGGACGAAGCCAGCCTGCTGCTCGCGCAGGAACGTGGCGCCTGCCCTGATGCCGCCGACATGGGCGTCATGCAGCGCTTTTCGTGCAAGATGGCGATCGCGCCGACCGCCTCGATCAGCATCATCTGCGGCGGCACCAGCGCCTGCATCGAGCCGATCCCGGCCAACATCTACACCCACAAGACCCTCTCGGGCTCCTTCGTGGTCAAGAACCCTTACTTGCAGGCGCTGCTCGCGACCAAGAGCAAGGATTCGACCAACGTGTGGAACTCGATCCTCGAACGCGGCGGGTCGGTCCAGCACCTCGACTTCCTCTCGCCAGAGGAAAAGGCAGTCTACAAGACCAGCTTCGAGATCGACCAGCGCTGGCTGCTCGAATTTGCGGCCGATCGCACACCTTACATCGACCAGGCGCAGTCACTGAACCTCTACATCCCCGCCGATGTCGAAAAGTGGGACCTGATGCAGCTCCACTTCCAGGCCTGGGAAAAGGGGATCAAGAGCCTCTATTACCTGCGCTCGAAGTCGGTCCAGCGTGCGGGCTTCGCCGGCGGGGTCGAGGCGGACAACACCGCCGAGGCGCCCAAGATCGAACTCGCCGCCCAGGAAACCGATTACGAGGAATGCCTCGCCTGCCAGTGATGGCGGGTGAGGTGGCAGACAAGGTTCGCACCAGATGGCGTACAAGGATTCGCTTCAGGCCAATACCGGCTGCACTGCGATTGGCGGTGGGATCGGCCTGATCCTGCTGGTCGGTCTGCTGGTCGGCTGGCCGCAATACCGCGTCTATCAGCAACGGCTGGCGGGCGAGGCGGCGCTGGCCGAAGCGCAAAGCTCGCGCCAGGTCGCGATCCTTGAGGCGCACGCCAAGAAGGAAAGCGCGATCTCGCTGGCCGAGGCCGAGGTGATCCGCGCCGAGGGTGCGGCCAAGGCCAACCAGATCCTGCAGAACTCGCTCGGCGGCCCCGAAGGCTACCTGCGTTATCTGCAGATTCAGGCACTCGAGGATTCGAAGGCCCAGTTGATCTACGTCCCCACCGAAGCCGGCCTGCCCGTGACCGAGGCGCGGCGGCTGGGGCAATAGGGCATGGGGGGTCACGGCCTGACCTTCGCCGTGGGGCTGGTCCTGCTTGCCGCTGGGGTTCTGGTGATTACCCGCCCCGCGCCAAGCGAACAGGCGGTCTATGCCCGGCGGATCGTCGGCATGATGCTGATCGCCGGGGGGCTGACGTTGACCGTGTTCTCGATCGCGGTGGGGTTCTGGTCGTGATCGCGCGGTCACAGGTTACAAATGGCGACACGATGAGGCCTTGCGCCGCCGTGTCCGCCTCGTTTGTTGTTGCGAGTGATTCGCAACAACTCAGGAGTTAGATACAGTGCGCAAGTGGCATCGGTGGGTTTCGGTTTTCTTCGGCGTGTTCCTGTTGTGGATCGCGGTGACCGGCGTGCTCAGCCAGGTCGGCACCCTCGTCAACAACGGCGGGTTCGAGCGCGAGGAACCGCGCGACAAGGGACCCAAGCAGGCCGCCACGCTCATCCCCGCAGCCAAGGCGCATGAAGAGGACGAAGCGCCCGCTGCCAAACCCAGCGCAGTGCCGACTGTAGCTACCCCGTTCGTCTGCCCGGCCGACATGATGTGCCGCCCCAAACGCGTGGCCAAGCCCGGCGAATGGAACGTCGGGCTGCTCCACCACCTCCATTCGGGCGAGAGCTTTGGCCCGCTCGGCACCCTGATCTCGTTGATGTCGGGTCTGGCGATGGTGTTCTTCGCCGGGTCCGGGCTGTGGATGTACGTGCAGATGTGGCGCGGCCGCAATGAACGTGCGCTCAAGCCGGGGTGGTTCTGGAAATGACCGGGTCTCGCCTCGAACACCGCTGCGGGCCGCCAGAGGGGAACCCGGCGACCCGCATCACTGGTGCAACGCCTGTGCTGCCCCGGGGTTCCACCCCGGCACCGTTTTCCCCAGTTTCGCCCGCCGCTCCACATTGGGCACGTGGCCCCGTCGTCCTATAATCATCGCTCGCTACCCGGAGTCGTCCCATGCCCCTTCTCGAAGCCCGCAAGACCTACAAGCCCTTCGAATACCCGTGGGCCTATGACTACTGGAAGCGCCAGCAGCAGGTCCACTGGATGCCCGAGGAGGTGCCGCTGGGCGAGGACTGCCGCGACTGGGCGCAGAAGATCAGCGAGCATGAACGCAACCTGCTGACGCAGATCTTCCGCTTCTTCACCCAGGCCGACGTCGAGGTGCAGGATTGCTACCACGAAAAGTACGGCCGGGTGTTCAAGCCGACCGAGATCAAGATGATGCTGGCCGCGTTCAGCAACATGGAGACGGTCCACATCGCCGCCTATTCGCACCTGCTCGATACGATCGGGATGCCCGAAACCGAATACGGCATGTTCCTCGAATATGAGGAGATGAAGGCCAAGCACGACTACCTCGCCACCTTCGGGGTCGACAGCGACGAGGATATCGCCCGCACCCTGGCGATGTTCGGCGGCTTCACCGAAGGGCTGCAGCTGTTCGCCAGCTTCGCCATGCTGATGAACTTCCCGCGCTTCAACAAGATGAAGGGCATGGGCCAGATCGTCTCATGGTCGGTGCGCGACGAATCCTTGCACTGCGAGGGGATCACCCGCCTGTTCCACGCCTTCACCGCCGAGCGCGACTGCCTGACCAAGGCGGTCAAGGAAGACATCATCGACTGCTGCCAGAAGACCGTGCGGCTGGAGGACGCCTTCATCGACCTGGCGTTCGAGCAGGGCCCGGTCCCGGGGATGAGCGCCAAGGAAATCAAGCGCTACATCCGCTACATCGCCGACTGGCGGCTGGGCCAGTTGGGGCTGCCCGCGATCTACATGATCGAGGACCACCCCCTCCCCTGGCTCGCCCCGCTGCTTAACGGGGTCGAACACGCCAACTTCTTCGAAACCCGCGCGACCGAGTATTCCAAGGGCGCGACCAAGGGCAACTGGCAGGACGTGTGGTCCAGCTTCGACGCGCGCCGCAAGGCCAAGGGCGAAGTGGTTGCGGCAAACGAGTCGGGGGATGAGGCGAGCGAGCCGGATATGTTCGGAGTGAACGCGGCGGAGTGAAGTTGATCAAAGTCCCAATCAATCCGGCACGTAATCGGGCGCGCGCTTTTCCAGAAAGGCGCGCATTCCTTCGGTGAAGTTGGCGCTTTGGGCGCACATCACCTGGTTGCGGTTTTCGATCGCCATCGCTGCTTCGAGGCTGGCGGCGTCGATTGCGCGGGCCAGCCCTTCCTTGGTCATCCTGAGGCCCATCGGCGAGGCGTGGAGCAGGTCGTCGATCCACGGCTGGGCGGCGGCCTCAAGCCGGTCATCGGGGACGACTTCGGCGACCAGACCGACCGCCAGTGCGCGGGCCGCATGGATAAAGCGCCCGGTCAGCATCAGTTCCGCGGCGACCGATCCGCCGACCAGCCGGGGGAGGAAATAGCTGACCCCCATATCGCACGATGACAGGCCGATGCGGATGAAGGCAGCGTTCATCCGCGCGCTTTCCCCGGCGAGGCGGATATCGCTGGCCAGCGCAAAAGCGAGCCCGCCGCCGCAAACCGCGCCGTGAAGCAGCGAGACGATCACCTGCGGGCAGCGCCGCATCTTGACATAGACGTCGGCCAGATAGCCCTGAAAGCCATAGCCCCCGCCGAACGGAACGCCATCACGGTCGGCGTGTTCCTTGATGTCGAGCCCGGCGCAGAACGCCTTGCCCGCGCCGCGCATCACCACCACCCGCACCGCGCCATCGTGGTAGAGCCCGCCGAAATAATCGTTGAGCTCGCCGACCATCTGAAGATTGATCGCGTTGAGGGAGTCGGGCCGGTTGAGCGTCAGCCAATCGACCGCGCCGCGCTTTTCCACCCGTATCGTCTGGTATGGCGCCGTCATGGCCTCGCTCCTTGTTCCGATTTAATCGCTTGGTTAACATTCAGGCGAAGCAAGGCAAGCGCGTTCAGGCGGTGCGCTCCTCCCGGCGGAATGCGGCGAGCCTGCGCACTGCCTCGTCCAGCGTGGCGTCGTCCTTGGCGAAGCACAGCCGCAAATAGCCGCGCTCGGGGCGCTGCGCGTAGAAGGCCGACACCGGGATCGAAGCCACCCCGGCACGCTCGACCAGCGCGGCGGCGATGGCTTCGTCGTCAGCTGGCAAACCCGAGGCGGCAAGGTCGATGGTGACGAACCAGGTGCCCGCGGCGGGCAGGACCACGTAGCCCGCCGCGCCCAGCCCCGCGACAAGGCGCTCTTTCGCGCGGGCATAACGATGGCGGTGCGCGGCGTGCCACGCCGTCGGCAGGGTAAGCCCCTCGGCCACGGCCCATTGCAGCGGGGTGGCGGTGGTGAAGGTCAGGAATTGATGCCGCGCGGCGATCGCAGCGGCGAGCGGCGGGGCCGCGACAGCCCAACCGACCTTCCACCCGGTCAGCGAAAATATCTTGCCCGCCGAGCCGATCTTGACGGTTCGATCACGCAGGGTCGGCAGTGCGAGCGCCGAGAGGTGCGGCGTGCCATCCAGCACCATTCCCTCCCAAACCTCGTCGCAGACCAGCCAGAGATCATGGACCTGACACAGCGCGCCAACCGCTTCGAGCGCGGCCCGGCCCAGCGCCGCGCCGACCGGGTTGTTCGGCGTGTTGAGCACAAGTCCGCGCGTCCTTGGTCCGATTGCGGCGGCGAGCGCTGCGGGATCGAGCGTCCAGTGCGGCGGGGCAAGGTTGACGAAGCGCACCGTGCCGCCGGCGCGCTCGATCAGCGGCAGATAGGCGTCGTAGCACGGCTGGACCAGCACCACCTCGTCCCCCGGCTCGACCAGCGCGAGAAGCGACGCAGCCAGCGCCTCGGTCGCACCCGAGGTGACGATTACCTCGTCCTCGCTCACCGCCAGATCCTGCTCCTGCCGGTAATAGGCGGCGACCGCCCGGCGCAGTTCGGCCAGGCCGCGCATCGGCGGATACTGGTTTGACCGCTGCGCCAACGCGCGCTGCGCCGCCGCGATCAGTTCGGGCGGGTCGGGCAGATCGGGAAAACCCTGACCGAGGTTGATCGCCCCGGTTTCGCGGGCAAGCGCCGACATCCGCTCGAACACCGTGGTCGGGCGCGACACGGCCAGGCGTTCGGCAAGGCTGGGCATGGCTCAGTCTTCGGGCGCGAAGGTGATCTCGGCGTGGTCGCGCAACCGCTCGACCAATGCCTCGCCAAGCAAGGCCCCCGGCGTCGCCACGCCACCTTCAGCATCGCAATCGAGCAGGGCGATCCCCGTCTCCGCGATCATCCGGCTGGTCGAGCCATAGCCGGGATCGTAGCGGCCCTTGACGCCATAGCGCAGCGCCTTGCCGTCGGGCCATTCCCCGACGAACAGCACGTCGTAGAAGCCGTTGTCACGCTCTTCCTTGCTCGGCCCCTCGCCGGGCTTGGGCGGCTTGGCGCCGAACGGGTTCTTGAGCATTTCGCCAATCGCATTGGCGGCCTTCTCGCCCATTTCTCCGGCGCTGGTCAGCATCATCTCGTCATACTTGAGGTCTGCGCCATAGGGGTGGCCGAGCAGGAAATTGGTGCGATGGACATTCTTGGTGTTGATCGTCGCCATGATGAACGGCGCGGCCCATTTGCCCACGCTTTCGTCATATTCGGGGACGAGCCCCATCGGCTGCGAAGGCCCTTCAAAACCGGGGGTCAGCCCGAACGGGCTTTGCAACACCGCGATCAGGCTTGGATCTTTCGCCACCGCTTTCATTGTTTCGGTGAGGCTTGCGGCGGTCCCGCCCGAGAAGGTTCCCTGCATCGCCCGGACCCGACCCTTCACCCGCGGCGCCGGGCTCCCGTGGCGGGCGACCGCCTCTTTCTGCAGCATCAGCACGCCCAGATCGAAGGGGATCGAATCGAAGCCTGAGGAGAACGATATTCGTGCGCCCGAGGCCTTGGCGGCATCGTGATAATTGTCGATCATCTGGCGCATCCACGCCGGTTCGCCGCACAGGTCGGCATAGTCGGTCCCGGCCTCGACGCAGGCCTTGACCAGCGGCTCGCCATAGAGCTGGTAGGGGCCGACCGTGGTGATAACCACGCGGGTGCTTTCCGCCATCGCCTTCATGCTGGCGGGATCGTCGGAATTGGCAACGATCAGCGGGGTTTCCTCCGACGCACCGATCAGATCGCGGACCTCGGCCAGCTTGTCGAGGCTGCGCCCGGCCATGGCCCATTTGAGGCCCGAGTCCTTGTGGTGATGAGCAAGGTATTCGGCGACGAGCCGCCCGGTATAGCCGGTGGCGCCATAGACGACGATATCGAGCGGACGGTCAGCCTTGGCGGTCATGCGCAATCTCCCTCGCCGCGAATCCGGTGGCGCGGCCAAGGCAGCAAAACTGCACAATCGCGCGGTAATGTCGAACGGAATTGGCCCGGGGCGGCTACAGCCGCGGCAGGGTTACCCCGCGCTGGCCCATGTACTTGCCAGCGCGGTCGCCATAGCTGACCTCGCACGGTTCGTTGCCCTGCAGGAACAGGAACTGGCAAGCCCCTTCGTTGGCATAGATCTTGGCAGGTAGCGGGGTGGTGTTGGAGAACTCCAGCGTGACGTGGCCTTCCCATTCCGGCTCGAGCGGGGTGACGTTGACGATGATCCCGCAGCGGGCATAGGTGCTCTTGCCCAGGCAGATCACCAGCACGTCGCGCGGGATGCGGAAGTATTCGACCGTGCGGGCAAGGGCAAAGCTGTTGGGCGGGATGATGCAGCAGTCGGTCTTCATGTCAACGAAGCTGTTGTCGCTGAAATTCTTGGGGTCGACCACGGCGGAATGGACGTTGGTGAACACCTTGAACTCGTCCGCCACCCGCGCGTCATAACCGTAGCTGGACAGGCCATAGGAAATGACTCCGTCGCGCTGCTGGCGCTCGACAAAGGGTTCGATCATGCCCGAACGGCGGGCTTCGTCGCGGATCCAGCGGTCTGAGAGAATCGACATGAGCAGGTCTTTGCCCAAGCGACGCTGGGCATCAAGGGTCACACCCCGTGATAGGCGCGATACCACTTCACAAAGCTGGGGACACCCTCCTCGATCGCTGTGGTCGGGGCATAGCCCAGATCGCGCTGGATCGCGGAAATGTCGGCATAGGTCTTGTGAACGTCGCCCGGCTGCATCGGCAGGAAATCGATCTGCGCCTTGCGCCCGCAGGCCTCTTCCAGCAGGCCGACCACCTTCATCAGCGGCTCGGAGCGGTGGTTGCCGATGTTGTAAAGTGCATGAGGCTTGACCGAGCCGCCCGGTTTCTCCGCGCCATCGTCGAGCGGGGGATGATCGAGGCAGGCCACCACCCCGGCGATAATGTCGTCGATATGGGTGAAATCGCGGTACATGTCGCCGTTGTTGAACACCGGGATCGGCTCGCCCGCGAGGATGCGGCGGGTGAAGTTCCACAGCATCATGTCCGGCCGCCCCCACGGGCCATAAACAGTGAAGAAACGCAATCCGGTCAGCGGCAGGCGGAACAGGTGAGCATAGGTTTCGCTCATCAGTTCATCGGCGCGCTTGGTCGCGGCATAGAGCGAGACGGGGTGATCGACCCGGTCCTCGACCGCGAAAGGCAGCTTGGCGTTGCCGCCATAGACTGAACTGGAACTGGCATAGACCATGTGGCCGATCTGGCAGTGCCGCGCCAGTTCGAGCAGGTTGACGTGGCCGGCAAGGTTCGAGGCAACGTAGGCCTGTGGGTTCTCAAGGCTGTAGCGCACACCCGCTTGCGCGCCGAGATGGACGATACGGTCGATGTCCGTGCCCGCCAGCGCCGTGTCGAGCGCGGCCATGTCCGAGAAATCGACCTCGTGAAAGGCGAAGCGGTTGCCGCCCTCCTCGCGCAGCACGGCCAGCCGGTCGCGCTTGAGCGAGACCTGATAGTAGTGGTTGAGGTTGTCGATCCCCACCACCTGATCGCCGCGCGCCAGCAGGGCACGAGACAGGGCGAAACCGATGAAGCCGGCGGCGCCGGTAACAAGAATGCGCATGGCGCTCCTCTACAGCGCGGCTCTTATTTCATGGTTAACACTCGGATGTTAGGGGAAATCGCATGACATCGCCCGCCAGGATCCTCGTCGTGTTCGGCACCCGCCCTGAGGCGATCAAGCTGTTCCCGCTGGTCGCCGCGCTCAAGGCCGATCCACGCTTTGTCCCGGTGGTCTGCGTTTCGGCGCAGCACCGCCAGATGCTCGATCAGGTGCTGGAGATCGCCGGGATCGTACCCGATCACGACCTTGATCTGATGCGCCCCGACCAGTGCCTTGACGCGCTGACCGCCGCGCTGCTCACCGAACTGGGCAAGGTGATGGACTCGGAGAAGCCCGACCGGGTCGTGGTCCAGGGCGATACCGCCACCGCCATGGCCGGGGCGCTCGCCGCCTATTACCGCAAGATTCCGGTCGATCATGTCGAGGCGGGCCTGCGCAGCGGCAACATCTATCACCCCTGGCCCGAGGAGGTGAACCGCAAGATCATCGGCGCGATCGCCAGCCTGCACTTCGCCCCGACCGAGGTGAGCGCGGCGGCCTTGCTGGCGGAAAACGTGCCCGCATCGCGGGTTCACGTTACCGGCAACACCGTGATCGACGCGCTCGAATGGGTGACGGCGCGGATCGCCGCCGATCCCTCGCTCGCCGCCGGACTGGCCGAGCTTGAACGCCGTTTTGCGGGAAAACGGATCATCGGCGTCACCACTCACCGGCGCGAGAATTTCGGCGGCGGGATGGAGGCGATTGCCGAAGCGATCCGTCAGATCGCCGCGCGTACCGACGTGGCGGTGATCTTTCCCGTTCACCTGAACCCCAACGTCCGCGCGGTAATGAACGACGCGCTTGCCGGGCTCGATAATGTCGCGCTGATCGAGCCGCTCGACTATCCGCATTTCGCCCGCCTGCTCTCGGTTGCGGACATAATGCTGACCGACAGCGGCGGGGTGCAGGAGGAAGCTCCGGCACTGGGCAAGCCGGTGCTGGTGATGCGCGAAACCACGGAACGGCCCGAGGGCGTCACGGCCGGAACCGCCCGACTGGTCGGCACCGAAACTGCGGTTATCGTTACCGAATTGTTTAAGCTTCTCGACGATAAGGCGGCCTACGAAAGCATGGCGCGGGCCCACAACCCCTTCGGGGACGGCCAGTCCGCGCGCCGGATCGTGGAGTTGGTCGCACATGAAATCGGATCTCAAGCCTGACGTCTGTGTTGTCGGGCTAGGCTACATCGGGCTGCCCACCGCCGCCGTCGTTGCCCGCGCCGGGTGCCGGGTTCATGGGGTCGATGTCTCGCAGCAGGTGGTCGATACGATCAACCGCGGCGAAATCCATATCGAGGAGGTCGATCTTGACGGCCTCGTCCAGGGCGTTGTCGCCCGCGGGCTGCTCAAGGCATCGACCGAAGTGGCCGCGTCCGACGTGTTCATCATCGCCGTGCCGACCCCGTTCGACAAGAACCACGCACCGGATATTTCCTATGTCCTCGCCGCCGGAGAGGCGGTGGCCCGCGCACTCAAACCCGGCGACACGGTGATCCTTGAATCGACGTCGCCCGTCGGCACCACCGAGGCGCTGCGTGATCTGATCGCCGCGCGCCGCCCCGACCTCAAGTGTCCCGGCCTCACCAGCGAAACGCCGGACCTGTCGATCGCCTATTGCCCCGAGCGCGTCTTGCCCGGCAAGATCCTGGAAGAACTGACCAACAACGATCGCTCGATCGGCGGGATCACCCCGCGCTGCGCACGCAAGGCTCTGGCCTTCTACAAGCGCTTCGTGCGCGGCACCTGCGTCACCACTGACGCGCGCAGCGCCGAGATGACCAAGCTGGTCGAGAACGCCTACCGCGACGTCAACATCGCCTTTGCCAACGAGCTGTCGATGGTCGCCGATCACATGGGCCTGGACGTGTGGGAGGTGATCCGTCTCGCCAACCGCCACCCGCGCGTCAACATCCTCACCCCGGGGCCGGGCGTGGGCGGGCACTGCATCGCGGTCGATCCGTGGTTCATCGTCCACGGCGCGCCGGAACAGACCCCGCTGATCCGCACCGCGCGCGGGGTCAACGACGGCAAGATCCACCACGTCGTCGCCCGCGCCGAAGCACTGATCGACGCGCACCCGCAGGCCCGCGTCGCCTGCCTTGGCCTGGCCTTCAAGGCCAACATCGACGATTTCCGCGAAAGCCCGGCCCGCGCCGTCGCGGCGCGGCTGGCGCGCAAATATGGCGCGCGGATCAATCTGGTCGAACCCTATGCCAGCGCCCTCCCGCGTGAGTTCAAGGGCACCGGAGCCGACCTCATCGACATCGACACCGCGCTGGAAAGCTGCGGCGTGCTGATCGTGCTGGTCGATCACGATGCCTTCAGGGCCGTGCCGCTGGCCGAACGCGCGGACAAGGCGGTCTATGACACCCGCGGCATCTGGCTCGACCAGCCTCGCGCTCAACCCGCAACCGCTGGCCAGGAAGGCCTCAAGCTGGCAAGCTGAGCGACATGGGAACAGCCATCGCCTGGATTGCCGCCGGATTCGTGGCGCTGTGCCTGTTCCTGGTGGCGCGGCCCGACTGGATACGCCTGCGGACCATCGGCCGCAGCGTGAGTGCCGAGGTGTCTGGCCACCGTTCTCAGATTCACAACAATGTCCGCTCCTACGCCGCGATCTATGCCTTCGAAGCCGAGGGACAGCACCACGAGGTGATCGACCAGGTCTATGGCGCGCGTGAATCTCCGCCGGTCGGAACGCGGGTGACGCTGTCCTATCCGGTCGGTCGCCCCGACCTTGCCCGTCCGCCCCGGCCGTTGATGTGGCTGTGGGTCTATGGCGTGCTGCTGACGATGCTCGTCATGCTCATCGCCAAGCTGATGGGCTGGCTGCCGCGATAAAACCCCTTGGGCTCGACTGATCGAAGTCGGAATCGTCAATCCGCCGCGATGTAATTGTGCAGAAATGCACGGTTTCACCTTGCCGCTGACCGGTTGGCAGCCTGACCGCATCCGCCTAGAGACTGGAACCATAGCAACGGGCACGCGCGCCCGAGGCCACAGGTTTGCAAAGGTTCGGACGGCAGGAACGATGGCTTTGGCGGACGGCGACTTGGGCGGGGCAAAGGCGTGGCGTCGGCCCGCGCTGGCTTCGGTTTTGGCGCTGCTGCCGGTTGTCGGGGTAGCCCAGGCCCGACAGGTTCCGCCATCGCCCGATCCAACCGGAACCGCCCGACCTGCGGATCAGGCGCAGGATCCGCTCAAGGCGGGCACGCTGCCCATTCCGACCCCAGCCCCGGACGCCAGGCTGCCCGTGGTCGAGCCGATCATCCCCGATGACGAGTTCAACGCAGCAATCCCCCGGCTCGATCCCCGCGACGATCCAGAGTTGAGCAAGCCGCTCGAATCGATCGACGCGTTCGAGCAGAACCTCGCCCGGTCCGCGCCCGGCCCGGCGCCAGCCGCGTCGCCAGCCAGCGCCGCCACCGCGACGCCCGCCGCTGTGCCCGAGCCGATCGGGTCCGCCCCGATCCGCGATGCCGAGCTGACCAAACCCCTGCCGCCGCTGAGCGAGTTCAAGCTTGAGCAGACCACCTTTGCCGAACCCGAGCCCGACACCAACCCGGTTGAAATCGCCTACACGGTGCACCTCACCGGGCTGTCGGCCGTCGATGTGCAGACCGGGGTCGATCTGGATGGCGAGTTCGCCCATCTCTCCGCCCTGCATCAGGGTAAGGGTCATGCCGCCAACCTTGCCCAGCTATCCAGCCGCCTGGGTGAGGATGTTGCCCTGCTCAGGAAGCTGCTCAGCGCGGAAGGCTGGTTCGATGCCCAGGTCACCACCCGGATCGACCGCCCCCAGGCCCAGAAGGGCCAGCCGATCGCCGCGGTGATCGAGGTTGCGCCGGGAAAGCGGTTCGCCTTTGCCAGCATCGCCGTGCGGTCCGATCCCACCGTGCCGCCCGACCTGATGCGTTCGAACCTGCCGTTACAGGTCGGCGAGCCGGTCGTGGCCGCGCGGGTCATCGGCGCAGAGGCCAATCTGGCGCTGGCCCTGCCGCAACACGGCTATCCCTTCGCCCGGCTCGACCAGCGCGACGTACTGCTCGATCGCGATTCCGGCGGCGCGGCCTACACCCTGCCGGTCGAGCTGGGACCGCGCGGGCGCTTTGGCCGGATCGTCAGCGACGGCAAGGAGGCCTTCGGCGCCGACCACGTTGCGGTGCTCGCGCGGTTCAAGCCGGGCGAACTCTATGACAGTCGCATGGTCGACGACCTCCGCCAGGCCCTGATCGCCAGCAACCTGTTCAGCGCCGTCGCGGTCGAGCCGCGGCGCACCGGGATCACCGCCGCCGACGGCACCGACGAGGTTGAGCTGGCCGTCCACCAGCAGGCCGGTCCGCCGCGCACGATCGCGCTTAGCGGCGGCTACAGCGCGGGTCAGGGTTTCCGCGCCGAGGGGAGTTGGACCCATCGCAACCTGTTTCCACCCGAAGGCGCGCTGATCGTCTCCGGCGTGGCGGGAACGCAGGAGCAGAGCGCCGGACTGGTATTCCGCCGCGCCGATGCCGGGCAGCGCGACCGCACTTTCGAGATGGCCGCCGAACTGGCCCATTCGGTCTATGACGCCTTCAACGCCTATACCGGCCGCCTGTCCGCCCGGGTCAGCCGCGATTCGACTCCGCTGTGGCAGAAGCGCGTGACCTATGCCTATGGCGCGCAACTGATCGGCAGCAATGAAAGCGTGTTCGATCCGGCCGTCGGCACCCGCGTCCGCCGCACCTATGCCATCGCCGGCCTGACCGGACAGCTGGGCTTCGATACCACCGACAGCCTGCTCGATCCGGGCAAGGGCTATCGCCTGACCGTGCTGGCCGA
>JAFEEP010000250.1 GCA_018241045.1 Pseudomonadota bacterium
GTCGCAACTGCAGCAGCACGATCAGCCCGACCAGGCACAGCGCCACCAGCCAGATCCACGCCGCACGGGCGCTGACCCGTCCGCTCGCCACCGGGCGCAGCGCGGTACGCGCGACCTTCCGGTCGATATCGGCATCGACGATGTCGTTGAAAACGCACCCCGCCCCACGCATCGCCACCGCGCCGAGCAACAGCCACAAGAGCAAGTCCCAGCGGCCATCACCGAGTGGATGAAGACCTCCCGCCAGCAGCAAGCCCCACGCACAGGGCCAATAGAGCAGCCACCAGCCGATCGGCCGGTCGAACCGGGCCAGTTGCGCATAATCCCGCCACGGCTGCGGCAGCGCAGCGACGATCCCCCGATGCTGGGAATCGGGAACGATTTCAGCGGCCATCATTCAGGTTTCGACGACGTGGCATGAACATCTTCACATTCTTCACAGGGTAGCGGGAAAGAAAAGCAGGCAGCATCGCTTGCACCATTCGATGCAGCCACGGCTGTCCGGACAGCGAAGCAAAAAGTGGTGAGCGGGGTTGATCATCCCTCCGCTTGTGACACAACCCGGAGCGGTAGGACAGTGCGACCGCTTTACTTCGCTCGACCCGCTCGGCTACCCCTGCGCCATGCCCGCCACCCCCGCCTGGCCACCCCGCAGCGCCCCGCGCCTGTTCGTTGATGCCGTGCTTGCGCCGGGGATCACCGTCGCAATCGAGGGCCCGCAAGCGCATTATCTGTCGCGGGTGATGCGCGTGGCCGAGGGTAGCGCCGTGGTGCTGTGCGACGATGTGACCGGCGAATGGGCCGCGCGGGTGACCAGCGCCGGCAAGCGCGAGGTCGCCTTGACGGTCGAATTGCAACTGCGCCCGCGCGAGGTGGTGCCCGATTTCACGCTCTGCGCCGCGCTGCTCAAGAAGGATCGCTTCGACCTGGTGCTGGAGAAGGCCTGCGAACTGGGCGTGCGCGCAATCCAGCCGGTGCTGACCCGGCGCTGCGTCGCGGACAAGCTCAATCTTGAGCGCGCCCGCGCGATCCTGATCGAGGCCGCCGAGCAATGCGCCCGCACCGCCCTGCCCGAAGTGCTGGCCCCGGTGAAGCTCGATGCGCTGCTGCGAGATTGGCCGAGCGAACGCGCGCTGTTCTTCGCCGACGAGAATGGCGGCGATCCGGCGGCAGCGGCCTTCGCCACGCACCCCGGCCCGGCGGCTCTGCTCACCGGTCCAGAAGGCGGCTTCGACGAGGCCGAACGCGCCGCGGTGCGTGCCGTTCCCTCAGCGCGCGCGATCACCCTCGGCCCGCGCGTGTTGCGCGGGGAGACCGCTGCGATCGCCGCCACCGCGCTGTGGATGGGCACCGTAGGCGATTGGTGAACCGTCACATAATTCCGCTAGCGCGGGGGCGAACAAGGCACTAATTCCGCGCCATGAGCACAAGACAGGTTTCAGATCGCAACGATCCGGTTATCGAGAGCCGCGACCAACTGGTCGCGCCGATGATCAAGGGCGAAAAGCCGCGCGATGCCTGGCGGATCGGCACCGAGCACGAAAAGCTGGTCTTCGATATCGGCGATCACCACGCCCCCAGCTATGCCGAGCCGGGTGGGATCCGCGACCTGCTGCTGGCGCTGCGCGATTTCGGGTGGGAGCCGGTCGAGGAAGGCGGCAACGTCATCGCCATGGCCGGAGCCGATGGCACGGTCAGCCTTGAGCCCGCCGGGCAGCTTGAACTGTCGGGCGCACCGCTGGTCAACATCCACCAGACCTGCGACGAGACCGGGCGTCACCTCGACCAGGTCAAGGCGATCGGCGCGCGCACCGGCAAGGGTTTCCTTGGCCTGGGCATGTGGCCCGACAAGACCCGCGCCGAGCTGCCGATCATGCCCAAGGGCCGCTATGCGATCATGCTGCGGCATATGCCGCGCGTTGGCACGATGGGGCTCGACATGATGCTGCGGACCTGCACCATCCAGGTCAACCTCGACTACTCGAGCGAGGCGGACATGGTGCAGAAGTTCCGCACCAGCCTGGCCTTGCAGCCGCTGGCGACCGCGCTGTTCGCCAATTCGCCCTTCACCGAAAGCAAGCCCAACGGCTTCCTTTCGTATCGCAGCCACATCTGGTCGGACACCGATCCGCACCGCACCGGGATGCTGCCCTTCGTGTTCGAGCAGGGCTTCGGCTACGATCGCTACGTCGAATATATGCTCGACGTGCCGATGTATTTCGTCTTCCGCGACGGCAAATACATCGACGCGGCGGGGCAGAGCTTCCGCGATTTCCTTGCCGGAAAGCTCCCCGCCCTGCCCGGCGAACTGCCGACCGAAAGCGATTGGATCGATCACCTCTCCACTGCCTTTCCCGAGGTTCGGCTCAAGTCCTTCCTCGAGATGCGCGGCGCCGATGGCGGGCCGTGGAACCGGATCTGCGCCTTGCCCGCTTTCTGGGTCGGGCTGCTCTATGACCAGACCGCGCTTGATGCCGCCTGGGACCTGGTCAAAGACTGGGACATGGACGGGCGCGAGGCGCTGCGCGCAGGCGTGCCCAAACTGGGCCTCGACGCGGCGCTGCCCGGCGGCGGCACCCTGCGCGACATCGCCGCCGAGGTGCTGGCGATCAGCCGCGCGGGCCTCAACGCGCGCGGCCAGCTCAACAAGATCGGCGAGACCGAAGCCGGTTTCCTCAACCCGCTCGACGAGATCGTCGCCAGCGGCAAGGTTCCCGCCCAGCGCCTCCTCGACAAGTTCCACGGCGAATGGGGCGGCAACATTTCCCGCGTTTACGAGGAGAGCTTCTGATGAGCGTTGCCGTGATCGGCCAGTTCCGTATGCCGCCCGAACAAATGGACGCCGCACGCGCGATGATGCGCAAGGTCATGGAGGCCAGCCGCGCCGAGGCGGGCTGCATCGAATACAACTATGCCGAGGACGTGCTCGATCCCGGGCTGATCCGGGTGAGCGAAGTGTGGGAAAGCCGCGATCATCTGATGGCGCACGCCAAGTCGCAGCA
>JAFEEP010000251.1 GCA_018241045.1 Pseudomonadota bacterium
AATCCATCGATCGCGCCTCGCCCGCAGCGCCGTGCTGCGCGCGCAGGGCGGGTTGCTCGACATAGCCGCGCAACGCTTCGGCGAAATGGTGGATCGCGCCGGGGCGGATCAAGCGGCCGGAATGACCATCGTCGACCAGACTCTCGCTGCCGGTCGCGGCGGCGGCGACCACGGGCAGGCCGCAAGCCATCGCCTCAAGCGTGACGTTGCCGAAGGTCTCGGTGATCGAGGGGTTGAACAGCACGTCCATGCTGGCAACCGCCCGGCCAAGGTCAGACCCGCCCTGGAATCCGGCAAAGACCGCGTCGGGCAACCGCGCCTCGAACCATTCGCGCGCCGGGCCTTCGCCGATCACCAGGACGCGGTGGGCGACGCCGCGGCTGCGCAACTCGTCGATCGTGTCGGAAAAGACGTCGAGCCCCTTTTCCATCACCAGTCGTCCGAGGAAACCGATCACCACCTCCTTGTCGGCGATCCCCAGCTTTTGCCGCCAGGCCATGTCGCGCCGTCCGGGGTTGAACACCGTGCGATCGACCCCGCGCGACCAGATGCCGATGTCGTAGTTCATCCGCTGGTCGCGCAGCACCTGGGCCATCGATTCCGACGGGGTGACCAGCGCGTCGCAGCGACGATAGAAGCGGCGCAGCAGCGCGGTCAACGCCGGTTCGGCCCAGGCCATGTTGTAATAGCGCGGATAGGTGTCGAAGCGGGTGTGGACTGACGACAGCACCGGCAGGCCGCGCCTGCGCGCCCAACTGACCACGCGGTGTGCGGAAATGTCGGGCGAGGAAACGTGGACGACGTTGGGATTGAACGCCGCAAGATCGCGGCGGATCCGGGCGTTGACCCCCGTCGGAAAGCGATATTCGCTGCGGCCCGGGATCGCGAACGAGGGCAGGCTGACCAGATCGCCCGTCGGCGGAAAGGCCGGGTCATCGTTGGTCGGCGAATAGATCCGTACCTGCGCGCCCTGGCGCAGCAGGTATTCGACCAGACGGTTGAGCGCGCGGTTCGCGCCGTCGGTGGTCATGTTGTAGTTGCCGCTGAACAGGGCAATGCGAAGGTCGGACATTGGCATCGCCAGCGCCCTAGCCGATTGCCGGGCGGCAAGCCAGTCGGCAGGCGATCAGCGCGACAAAATCAAGGGCGCGGAGGTTTCCCCCCGCGCCCTCTCTCGGTGGCCCGAAAACTCAATCTCCGTCGCGGTCGCCGTCCCGGCGGTCATAGCCGCCGCGCTGGTCGTAGTAGCCGCCCTGCTGCGGGTATTGGCGGTAGTCACCATAGTAACCGCCCTGTTGCGGGTAGTTGCCATAGTAGCCGCCCTGTTGCGGATAGTTGCCCTGGTAGCGGCCGTCGCGATAGCAGCGGTCGTTGCGATAGCCGTCGCGATAGCGGTCGTCGTTGCGGTTGTAATCGCAGCGGTGCTTGTCGTGACCGGCCGAGGCGGCGATCACGCCGATCGCCAGGCCGACCATGCCGCCAAGGATGGCCGCACCGGCTGTATCGCCGCCGTTGTGGCGACGATAGCCGCCATAGGGATCGGCCATGGCCGGGGTGGCGCTGGCAAGGGCAGTCGCGGCAAGCGCCGCACCGAATACAGACTTCTTGAAGATGCCGGTCATGGCAAAGTCTCCGCGGCATCGCGGTTGGCCCATGCCCACCGTGCGATTCGCCGTATGACCGGCCTTCTGGACTGATTCGGCTGAACGGATTCAGGATGAGACTGGCAGCAACCGTTCAGGTTTCTTCAGTTGAGCCTGAACGATTGGTGGATCAGTCGTCCTTCTTGCGGCTGGCTTTCTTGCGCTCGTGCGGGTCGAGCAGGGCCTTGCGCAGGCGGATCGACTTGGGTGTGACCTCGACCATTTCGTCATCGTCGATATAGGCGATGGCCTGCTCCAGCGTCATGATCTTGGGTGGAGTCAGGCGGATCGCATCGTCCTTGCCGGTCGAGCGGAAGTTGGTGAGCTGCTTGGACTTCATCGGGTTGACCTCAAGGTCATCCGGCTTGGCGTTCTCGCCGATGATCATCCCTTCATAGAGCTTGTCCTGCGGGCGCACGAACAGGATGCCGCGTTCCTCCAGGCTATTGAGCGCATAGGCCACCGCCTCGCCCGTGGCGTTGGAGATCAGCACGCCGTTGATCCGGCCCTCGATCGGCCCCTTGTGCGCGCCATAACGTTCGAACAGCCGGTTCATGATCCCGGTGCCGCGCGTGTCGGACAGGAACTCGCCATGATAGCCGATCAGCCCGCGGCTGGGGGCGGAGAAGGTCAGGCGCGTCTTGCCGGTGCCGCTGGGGCGCATTTCCATCAGTTCGGCCTTGCGGCGCTGCATCTTGTCAACGACGGTGGAAGAATACTCATCGTCCACGTCGATCACGACCTGCTCGTAAGGCTCGGTGCGCTGGCCGTTCTCGTCGGTGCGGAACAGCACGCGCGGGCGGCTGATCCCCAGCTCGAAGCCTTCGCGACGCATCGTCTCGATCAGCACGCCCAGTTGCAGTTCGCCGCGCCCGGCGACTTCGAAGCTGTCCTTGTCGGCGCTTTCGGTGACCTTGATCGCGACGTTGGTTTCAGCCTCGCGCAGCAGGCGATCGCGGATCACGCGGCTGGTCACCTTGTCGCCCTCACGCCCGGCATAGGGGCTGTCGTTGACCGCGAAGCGCATGGCCAGCGTAGGCGGGTCGATCGGTTGAGCCTTGATCGGTGTATCGACCTGCGGATCGGCGATGGTGTTGGCGACGGTGGCCTTCTCAAGCCCCGCCAGCGCGATGATGTCGCCGGCCTTGGCCTCGTCGACCGGCACCCGTTCAAGCCCGCGGAACGAGAGCAGCTTCGAGGCGCGGCCGACCTCGATCACGTTGCCATCACCGTCCAGCGCGCGGATCGGGTCGTTGACCTTGACCCGGCCCGACTGAACCCGGCCGGTCAGCACGCGGCCCATGAAGTTGTCGCGGTCAAGCAGGGTGGCGAGGAAGCTGAACGGGCCATCCTCGTCGAGGTTGGGGGCGGGAACGTGTTCGACGATCTTCTTGAATAGCGGCTCGAGCGTGCCCTCGCGCGCGTCCTGATCATCGCTGGCATAGCCGTTGCGGCCCGAGGCATAGAGCACCGGGAAGTCGCACTGCTCGTCCGTGGCGTCGAGGTTGACGAACAGGTCGAACACCTCGTCCAGAACTTCCTGGGCGCGGCCATCGGGGCGGTCGATCTTGTTGACCACCACAATCGGGCGCAGGCCCAGGGCCAGCGCCTTACCGGTGACGAACTTGGTCTGCGGCATCGCCCCTTCGGAGCTGTCGACCAGCAGGATCACGCCGTCGACCATCGACAGGATGCGTTCCACCTCGGCGCCGAAGTCGGCGTGGCCGGGGGTGTCGACGATGTTGATCCGGGTGCCGTTCCATTCGACCGAAGTGCACTTGGCCAGAATGGTGATCCCGCGCTCCTTTTCGAGGTCGTTCGAATCCATCGCGCGTTCTTCGATGCGCTGATTCTCGCGGAAGGTGCCGGACTGGCGGAAGAGCTGGTCGACCAGCGTGGTCTTGCCATGATCGACGTGGGCGATGATGGCGATATTACGGAGCTGCGCGTTCTGGGCGGCGGACATCGTTGAACTTTCG
>JAFEEP010000252.1 GCA_018241045.1 Pseudomonadota bacterium
CCGAATTGGTATTTGAACGAGTGCGCCTGAAGTTCATGGATGAAACTCGCGGCCCTGACGCGGCGGACCGCATCCGTCGACTCCACCGATCCGAGATGCACGAGCGGCTGATGGAACGCAAGCGGCGACAACGCGCCGCCGCGCGTCGGAGGGCGCGCCCGCTTGTGGGCGACACCTGCATCTACCTATGGCGGCGTAGGCAGGAGTGGCTGCGCAACGTGGAGGCCACCGAGCGCAACCCCTGCGAACAGAACAGGTGACGTAGCTACGATGCGCCACCCGTTGGGCGGTTCAGCATGGCATTACCACTGCCTGCCATTGCGAAGCTCGGACTTCATCGGTGAAGGAAGTCCTGCGGCGGCGAAGTGACCGTGGCGTAGCAGCTTCATTACCCGGCAGGACGCGCTTCGACTTGTCGGCGCGATGCCCAGTACGAGGGCGCCATTCGGCATCCGCACCGCGTAGGCGGTCTCGTACTCGCCCACGATTGTCTGGGTGGCATCGTCGATCTCGGCGCGCAGACAAGTCTTCCAGGACGTAGCGGTCGCGTCCGTCACCTTCAACTGGTGCTCCATGCGCGAGCCTATGCTTGAAAGCCAATAGAGCGCGACCGCGCGCGCTCTGTCGTCCTTGATCAGGTTCCAGCCGAGAACCTTGCTCCCGTCACCAATGTCCACGTGGATTCCTCATCGGAAACGCCCGTTCGGTGGCGAGTTGACCATGGAACGCAATTGCGCACAGGTGCACCGTTGACGGCAGCAGCGGCTGGGATTCTTCAAGCTGTCGATGACATGCACGACACCTACGCCCGCCGCCGCAAGCCGCTTCGCAAGAGTTGATCTCTCGTCGGCCCCAGCCTGAGGGCGTGCCCTTCCGGGTCAACGGGGCACCTGAACACGCAATCCCCTGGCCAACGTGACAGGGCCTTTGACGCCAACACTCTTCTCGCCGATGACCTCGGGACGAGACGCGCGCTCGTTGGCGCGGCGCCGCATCCATCCGTGGTGAGCGCCCACGAGGACCTCGTAGAACTCGGTGCGACCGAATCTGCGATCATCTGCGCACAACCCTATCGATTCGGGAGGATCGATGAAAGCTGAAAGACTTGATCTGCGGCATGCTGTCAATGCCATCTCTGATGTGATCCAGAACCGGCCTATGCCGCTTCGCGAGTTCGATCAGATCTACATGAAGGCCGGCGACATGGTCATGCAGTCCGAGTACATCGCTCGGCGCTTCGACGGCAAGGACCTGCTCTTCGTCGGCGACGGCGACGCCATCAGCCTGTGCATCGCCTACCTCCGCCAGCGCAAGGTCTTCAGCTACGGCCCCAAGCGCATCCAGCTGGTCGACTTCGATGAGCGCATCGTCCATGCGGTCGAGCGCTTCGCAGACAAAGAGGGCCTGAGCGATGTGATCACGGCCCGCCTGTACAACTGCATCGATGCCTTCCCGGACGACCTCATGGGCCAGTTCGACGCCTTCTATACGAACCCGCCCTGGGGTGCGAGCAACGATGGCGAGAGCGTCAAGGTGTTCGCTGAGCGTGGAATCGAAGGATTGCGTGGCGATGGTGAGGGTGTGATCGTGATCGCTGACGATCCGAAGCTCGACTGGGCGCGGCGCGTGCTCAAGGCCACGCAGACGTTCACTGCCGACATGGGCTTTTTCGTGCAGGAGATGCAGTCTCAAGTGCACCTGTACCACCTCGACGATGCGCCGGAGCTGCGGTCCTGCAACCTCTTCATCCGGTCAGAGCCGGGGCGCGCGCCGGTGGCGAAGAGTTACCAGCTCCACGGCGCGAGGCTGGAGAACTTCTACGGGCGCGAGCAGAAGCTGCACGTGCGCTACGTTCGTGAGAAAGGCCGTGTCGACTACGGCAAGGCTCCCAGCGAAACCTACGAAATCGAATACCTGGAGAAGACCTGATGTCCTACCAGCTACAACCAGGGGCGGGCTTCATCTTCATGAAGGTCGGCGTCCACGCGCAGGAAACCTTGGCCGACATCATCGCGCGCAAGCAGCGCGAGCTGAAGGATGCCGGCGTGTCGTTCTGGGGTTACGGCGGCAACACCTGCCACCCGACGACCAAGGTTCAGCCCTTCGTCTCGAAGCTCGCTGCCAGCGGCCAGGAGGTCTACCTGTGCATGCACGAGATGGTCTCCAAGCACTGGGCGGAGCCGGTTCGAGCCGAGGAATACAGCGAGGACGGTGTGACCTGGAAGAAGGTGCCGGCGCCGATCAACGTGCGTGGATCGCGCTACGCGCTCGTGCTGAAGTCACTTGAGCCGACCGACTTCGAGCTGAGCCTCGGGCACACCAAGGTCGGAATCGGCCTGCAGGAAGGGCGGCCCGGGGTCGAGTACATCCAGGGACGTGTTGACAAGGCCTGCCTTGAACTGACCCCCGGGGCTTTGGTTCCACCTGCCGATGACCGCGTGCTCAAGATCGGCCTGGCCGCTGCGCTGGACGCGCCGTACGCGGTGCTGCTTCGTTAACGGGGGGCTTGGCTAACGCGGTGCCGCGCACGCAGCTTCCGTTCCAGCTTCTTGCGCATCAAGCGCATCAGTTCAGGGTCGACGGAAGTCGCCACGATCGCCGTGACGCCGGACGGCGTCACGAAGCGAACAGCTTCCTTCTCGCCATGGCGGATAACGGTCGGCGTCGAGGGGTTGTCGTGGGCCATGTCTGAGGCAGCGGAGGGCTGGGTTATCACCCTTTATGCTGCGCCAATAACTATTGGCCTGGAATAATTGTTCGTAATTTGCTCGGGTTACCGCTGGCCGCTACGCCGGCAGGAACCCCGGCGCCTTCGCGTGTACCGTGCGCAGCTTGCGCACGAGCGCAGCTTCGAAGGCGAGCTGATCTGCGCCTGCCTCTTCGACCACATGGAACACGGCGGCGTCGCAGCCCTTGCCCGCCTCGATGCGTGCATGCAGGGCCGCCAGCCCCAGCGACTGGATCGCCTTGAGCAGCAGGTACTCCAGCGGCAGCAACTTGCCTCGCAGTTGCGCCACCTCGGCGACGTGCTGAGCCAGCACTGGCAGGCTGGCGATGGCCTTCTTGTCGCCAGTCGTCACGAAGGGCAAGCCTCGGTGGATAGCCACGCTCGCAAGCATCGCCTCACCGCCGTCGAACGCCAGACCATGCTTTTGCGCCGCCGCACTGATCGCGGCCGACAGCAGCTTCTCCGCATCGGTCATCTTGTCGATTGTCGGGATCGCAGACAAGGTCTTGAAGAGCCGCCGTGCCGGCTTGCCCGGGCCACCTGCTCGCTGCTCGCGCACCACCTGATTGTCAACACCGGCGCTGCGCGTCATCGACCGCATCGTCGCGCACTCGGCCAGCGTGAAGCCCAGGGCAGCGATGCACTCGCTAAAGCAGTCCAGAACAGAAAGCTTGATCAGAACGTCCGCGTCCAGCAACAGACGGTAGGGGCTGGCCTCGGTCATGCGACTGCCGCGACCGCGTCGATGTAGGCCCGATCTTCCGAGGAGAGCATCTCCGGATCGAGTTGGGTCCGCAACGCTCGGTTGATCTGGGCCGTGACAGCCACATCATGGTCCGGCAGCATCTTCAGCGCAGCGCCAGCCAGCGGCCAGCGGCTCGACTGGCGGCCAAAGCACAGAATGATCAGGCCCGGGTCGATGCGCAGCGAGCGCCCCGTAGAAATCGCCGTCTCCACCAGTTCCCTGGCGGTGCCCTTGTCGGCGGGACCCTGCACATGTAGAACGGGTTGACCCGTCAGCAGTTCGAACGCGAACCGGTCTGCCGCCACCTCTTCGTCGTCGGGCGGCACGCCATCGTCGGTCTCTTCAGGGTCGAGCGTCAGCGCTTCCACGATCGACTGACCGTCGCGGACATGGCCTAGGGCAATGTGCCCCAGCTCGTGCGCGACATAGAACGCCACCTGCGCCGGATGGGTCGGCTTGCGAGCCGTGAA
>JAFEEP010000253.1 GCA_018241045.1 Pseudomonadota bacterium
CTGGGCGTTTGCGCCGGGATCGCTGACTACACCGGGGTCGATGTGCTCTGGGTGCGGCTGGGCGCGATCATCTTCACGATGATGATGGGCTGGCCGCTGCTTGCCTACTTCGCGCTGGGCTTCCTGGCGAGCAAGAAGCCCCTGGAGTTCTACAGCGATCCGCAGGAACAGAAGTTCTGGCAGGGCGTGCGCCAATCGCCCGGTCGTTCGGCCCGCGAAGTGCGTGGCTGCCTGCGCGAGATCGATCGTCGCCTGGCCGACATCGAAACCTACTACGTCACCAACAACCCGCGCCTGTCCGCCGAAATCGAGCGGCTGCGCTGATCAAAAGTTTGAGGGGGAATTGAAATGGGTGATCTAACTGGATTGGTGGCGGTGATAATGCCTTTCACTATCCCGCTGTTCATTTTCTGGACCAAGCATCAACGCCGCATGGCCGAGATGCAGGTCAAGGCCACCGCCGAAAAAGCGGCGCAATACGCCAGCCACACCACCGAACTGGAAGACCGCGTCCGCGTGCTGGAACGCATCGTCACCGACAAGGGCTATGACGTCGCCACGCAGATCGAAGCGCTGCGCGATGCCCGCAAGACCGAAGCCCTGCTCGACGCCCGCGAAAAGGATCCGCGCTGATGGGACCGGGTGAATTCATGAGCCTGGTGGCGGTCATCATCGGCATGGTCGCGACGATGGGTATGCTGGTGAGCGGCTACAAGAGCCGGTTGCGGGTCAAGGAGCGCGAGCTGGAGTTGCGGTTGGCCGAGGCCCAGGCCCGAGCCGCGGCCGCTGAGCCGGCCGACACCCGGATCGAGCAGCGCCTGCGCGTGCTGGAACGGATCGCCACCGACAAAGGGCAGGACATTGCCGCCCAGATCGAACAGCTGCGCGATAATCGCGCGGCCCGTCAGGCGGAGGACGCGTGATGAACGGGGAAGTCTACAGCCTTGTTCAAGGTGCCATCGTGTTGACCGCGCTGGTTTGCGCTGCGGGGATCGGTGGATGGATCTACACTACCAGGATGCGGATCAAGCATGGCTATCCGCTGAGCGGGGCCTGGGGGCAGAGCGTCTATCCCAAGGCCACCACCGAGGAGGTTGAGCGGATCAAGCTGCTGAGCAACGAAAACGCGCAGCTTCGCGCCGAATTGGGATCGGTCAAGGACCGGCTCGCCACGATCGAGCGGATCGTCACCGATGGCGGCTATGCCCTGACGCACCAGATCGAAGCCCTGCGCGAACTGCCGAAGAACTGAAGGAGTCAAAGGGATGAGTGGAGGCGTCGTCGCCATTGTCATCGTCGCGATCGTGACCAGCATGATCGTCCGGCTCGCCCGCATCCGCGCGGGGTTCAACGATCACGGCGGGCGACGCCACGGTCGGGGCCAGCCCCTGCTTGATCCCGCCCGCCCGAGCCCGCGCGAGCTGGAACTGCAACGCGAGGTGGAGGATCTGCGCGAGCGGATCCACGTCCTCGAACGCATCGCCACCGATGGTCGCCGCCCCCAGGCGCTGGCCGACGAAATCGAACGCCTGCGCGACCCGCAATAGCACAGGCGCCAAGGGAGAACCGCAATGACCAGCGCAGACCTCCTGATTGCAATGACCGCACTGACCGGCCTGATCGTCGTCGCCGCTGCCGCGCTGCGCGGCTGGCAGGGCTGGCTGACGTTCAAGACCCGCGAGCTTGAACGCCCCGCCACCGGCCACGGCGCCGAGATCGAAGGCGGCGCGGCGAGCGGCATGGCCCGGATCGAGATCGCCGACCTCAAGGAACGCATCCGCAAGCTGGAAGCGATCGCCGCAGGAGTGGATCTGTGAGCGCGCCGCAACACGATGCAGCCAAGGCCGGTATCGGTTTGGGTTCCGCCATCGCCGTCGCGATCAGTTGGAGCATCAACAAATCGATCGTCTGGGCGACAATCCATGGCGTGCTCGGCTGGTTCTATGTGATCTATTACGCCATCACCCGGCCCGGCGGCATCAACGGGTAGGGATTGCGAGCGGGCTGGGCTATCCCTATAGGCCACGCCGATGCGCAGGCTGTCCGACATTGCCGAGGAATACGAGTTTCTTGAAGGCGACGAACGCTATCGCCTGCTGATCGAGTTGGGGCGCGAGCTGGAACCCATGCCCGACGCGCTCAAGACCGATGCCACGCTTGTTCGCGGATGTTCGGCCAGCGTCTGGGTCTATCCGATGCAGCGCGAGGACGGCTCGCTCCATTTCCTCGCCGACAGCAACGCCGCGATCACCAAGGGGATCGTCGCGCTGGTCATTGCCGCAGTTCAGGACCAGCCCGCCGCCCAGATCGCCGCTACTGATATCGGCGCACTGCTCGAACCCTTCGATCTCAGGAACCAGTTGTCCTCGAACCGCACCCAGGGGGTGCCCAACATGATCGCCCTGATCCGCGAAACCGCGGCGCGGCTGGCGGGGCACTGACCCTTCGGCCACTTGCCGCCGCGCCACAGCTTTCCTAGGCGGTGCCCATGGCGATGATCGAACACCCGCTGCGCCGCACAATCGTCGGCGAAATGCACCTGCGGCGCTGGCCCGCCCTCACCGCGCCGTGCACCATCGTGCAATGGGTCCGCCTGCTCGCCCCTGCCGAGCGCGACGCGGAACTTGCCGCGCTGCAAGCCGGTAGCCGCGATGCCCGGCCAGCCAGCGATTCCCCGCGCCATGCCGAAGGCGTGTTCGCACCGGGCATCGGCTTCGCCTGGGAACGGCACAGCGAGGCATCGAGCTTCGCGGTGTTCGCCGCCGATGGCTCCGAGGTCGACCTTGCCCGCGCGATCGCCTGGGGCGAAAGCCTGCCCGGCGCAACGATCCGCGCCACCCGGATTCGCGTCGAACGCGACGAGGGAAACGCTGAACGCCGGGTAACCGAGGCCGGGTTCGACCGCGCCGAGCTGGTTTCGGGGCGGATCACCGGAGGACTGCGGATCTGGTCGGACTTCCGCCTTCAGCCCGATGGCTATGGCCGCCTGGTCGTCGCAGCGGCCCAGGCCGAACCCCACGATCTCTCCCGCCAGTTGAAGCGCCTGCAGGAACTGGGCAACTATCGCAATCTCGCGCTGCTCGGCCTTCCCGAAGCCCGCTCGGCGTGGGCGCGGCTTGACCGGGTCGAGGCACAGTTGCGCACCCTGGGCGAGCACGTTCCCGACCCCGGCCTGACCGACGACGCCTTGCTTGGCGAATTGTCCGCGCTCTCGCTGGAAATGGTCGCGATTTCCACCGCGACCAACTTTCGCATGAGCGCGACCGCCGCCTATGCCCGCCTGGTCGAGGAGCGGCTTGCCGAGCTGCGGGCCGAGGCGATTCCAGGTTTCCAGTCACTCGAGGAGTTTACCCAGCGCCGCTTCCTCCCCGCCGCCCGCACCTGCGCCGCGCTATCCGAACGCGAACGGCGCTTGTCCGAGCGTGCCGGGCAGCTTTCCTCGCTGCTGCGCACCCGGATCGAGACGCGGATCGAGAACCAGAACGCCCAGCAGATCGCTTCGATGGAGCGCAGCGCGGCAATGCAGCTCCGCTTGCAGGAACTGGTCGAGGGGCTGTCGGTGGTGGCGTTGAGCTATTATGCGGTGGGGCTCGCCGGCTATGTCCTGAAAGGCGCCGAAAGTCGCTGGCCCCGGTTCGAGGCACCCCAGGCGCTGGCCGTGCTGGTCCCGGTCGCAGTGGCGGGCGTGTGGCTGCTGGTCCATCGGCTCAAGCGACGGCTGCTGAAGGCCCACCACTAGCCACCCCTTGCAAATGCTGCGTCGCGGCGTAAGTGCCCTTGCATGGCCAGCAAACCCCGCACGCTCTATGAGAAGATCTGGGATGCCCACGTCGTCGAACGGCGTGACGATGGCACCTGCCTGATCTACGTCGACCGCCACCTGGTTCACGAAGTGACCAGCCCCCAGGCTTTTGAAGCGCTTCGCGCATCTGGCCGCACGGTTCGCCGCCCCGACCTGACCCTGGCGGTCCCCGATCACAACCTGCCGACCACCGCACGGCGCGATGCGGCGGGCCGGCCCATCCCGATCGCCGATGTGGAAAGCGCGCAGCAGCTTGCCGCGCTGGAGCGCAACGCGCCCGAATTCGGTATCCGCCTGATCGGCGATGCCGACGTGGAGCAGGGCATCGTCCACGTGGTAGGCCCCGAACAGGGCTTCTCCCTCCCCGGCGCGACGATCGTTTGCGGCGATAGCCACACCGCCTGCCACGGCGGGCTGGGCGCGCTGGCCTTCGGGATCGGCACCAGCGAGGTCGAGCACGTCCTGGCGACCCAGACCCTGCTGCTCAAGCAATCGAAGACCATGGAAGTCCGGGTCGAAGGCGTGCTTGGCGCCGGGGTTACCGCCAAGGACGTGGTGCTGCACATCGGCGGGGTGCTGCGCGCCGCCGGGGGAACCGGCTATGTCATCGAATATACCGGCTCCGCGATCCGCGACCTGTCGGTGGAAGGCCGCCTCACCGTGTCCAACATGGCCATCGAACACGGCGCCCGCGCCGGACTGATCGCGCCCGACGACAAGACCTTCGCCTATGTGAAAGGCCGCCCCTATGCGCCCAAGGGCGCGGAGTGGGACGCGGCGGTCACCTGGTGGCGCAGCCTCTCCACCGATCCGGGCGCGACCTACGACAAGGTCGTGGTCATAAACGCGGCGGACATCGTCCCCTCGGTCACCTGGGGAACCAGCCCGGAAGATGTCGTGCCGATCACCGGCAGCGTCCCCGCGCCGGAGGATTTCGCCGATCCCTCAAAGCAGGACGCTGCGCGCAAGTCGCTCGACTACATGGGGCTGACCCCCGGCCAGAAGCTGACCGAGGTGGAGATCCAGAACGTCTTCATCGGTTCGTGCACCAACAGCCGCATCGAGGATCTGCGCGCCGCCGCCAAGGTGCTAAAGAACCGGACCAAGGCGGCGAACGTGCGCTGGGCGGTGGTCGTGCCAGGATCAGGGCTGGTCAAGCGCCAGGCCGAAGCCGAGGGGCTCGACAAGATCTTTCTCGCCGCCGGATTCGAATGGCGCGAGCCGGGCTGTTCGGCGTGCCTCGGCATGAACCCCGACAAGGTTCCCCCCGGCGAACGCTGCGCCTCGACCTCCAACCGCAACTTCGTCGGTCGGCAAGGGCCGGGCAGCCGCACCCACCTCGTCTCCCCGGCGACTGCCGCCGCCTCCGCCGTCGCAGGCAAGCTGGCGGACGTGCGGGAACTGGGTTGAACAATTCCGACGCCAAGGCTTGAACCCACCGCCCACGAGCGACATAGGTAACGAATGACCGACAAATCCGAAAAGTCCGACAAGGCCAAGTGGACCGACAAGGCCGCGATGGCGGGGGCAGCGATCGGTTCCGCCGCGCTGGCCGCCGCCCTGCTCTATGCTTCGCGCCGCAAGGAGCGCGCCGACAAGGCGGGGAAGCGCGCCAAGCCCGAACAGGCCCCGGAAACCGATTGATGGAACCGCTGCGCGAAGTGGGCGGCAGGGCAATTCCCTTCGGCGCCAAGAACGTCGACACGGATGTGATCATCCCGGCCAGGTGGCTCAAGACCATCACCCGCGATGGACTGGGTCGGGGCGCTTTTGAAACGCTGCGCAGCGATCCCGACAATCTGTTCGATTCGGCGGAGTTCAAGGGTTCGCCGATCCTGATCGCGGGTGACAACTTCGGCTGCGGGTCGAGCCGTGAACACGCGGCTTGGGCTCTACTCGACCTGGGCATCACCGCGGTGATCGCCCCCAGTTTTTCCGACATCTTTTCAGGCAATGCCTTCAAGAACGGCATCCTGACCGTGGTTCTTCCCCAGGAAGCGGTCGACCGGCTGATGGAAGTCGCCAAGACCGACCCCATCACCATCGATCTTGAGCACCAGAGCGTGACCACGCCGTTCCAGGATCGCTTCACCTTCGAGATTGACCCCTTCCGCAAGCATTGCCTGCTCGAGGGGCTCGACGAGGTAGGGCTGACCCTGGCACGCGACGTGGCCATCGCTCGCTATGAAAACGATGCCGCCACCGCCCTGCCCTGGCTGGCGCGGACCGGCCAGTCCCTGGGAGAACACACAGCATGAAGGCCCTGCGCAGCCACGCCATCGGCGGACCCGAAACCCTGACCCTCGACGAACTCGACAGCCCGAACCCCGGTCCCGGCCAGGTCCGCATCGCGGTCAAGGCCTGCGCGATCAACTATCCCGACGTGCTGATCATCCGTGATATGTACCAGTTCAAGCCGCAGCGCCCCTTTGCCCCGGGCGGCGAGCTTTCGGGCGTGATCGACGCGGTCGGCGATGGCGTCAGCCAGTGGAAGGTTGGTGACCGCGTTATCGCGATGATGGGCAATGGCGGCCTTGCCACCGAGGTCCTTGCCTCGGCCGACAAGCTGTTCCCCCTGCCCGATGGCGTCAGCTTCGAAACCGGCGCCTCGCTGCTGATGACCTATGGCACCAATATGCACGGTCTGCTCGATCGTGGCCACCTCACGGCGGGTGACACCCTGCTGGTGCTGGGTGCGGCGGGCGGGGTCGGGCTCTCGGCGGTTGAACTGGGCAAGGCCTATGGCGCGCGGGTCGTCGCTGCGGTTTCCAGCGAGGAAAAGGCCGCGGTCGCCCGCGAACACGGCGCGGACGAGGTGGTGATCTACCCCCGCGCGCCGTTCGACAAGGACCAGTCCAAGGCCCTGGCCGAGGCGTTCAAGGCGGCTTGCGGTGGCGATGGGGCCAACGTGGTCTATGACATCGTCGGGGGCGACTATTCCGAACCGGCGCTGCGCGCGATCGCCTGGGAAGGCCGGTTCTGCGTGGTCGGTTTCCCGGCGGGAATCGCCAAGATGCCGCTCAACCTGACACTGCTGAAAAGCTGCGACATCTGTGGCGTGTTCTGGGGCGCCTTTGCCGCGCGCGATCCCAAGGCCAATGCCGCGCATATCGCCAAGCTGTTCGAGCTGCTCAGGGATGGCAAGATCAACCCGCGCATTTCCGCCACCTTCCCGCTCGATCGCGGCGGTGATGCGATCCAGATGCTCGCCGACCGCAAGGCGATCGGCAAGGTCGTGGTAACGATGGACTGACAAGGCAGGAGGCAAGGATGAAGGCAGCACGGATTGCGATGGCGACGGCTCTTGCCGTCACGAGTTGGGCTGTCTTCGCCAAACCTGCTGCCCCGGCAGCACCCGCCCCACAGGACATCGTCGCCGCGCGTGAGGCGGGCATGGCGATGTCGGCGGCAACGCTCGGCGCACTGAAGGCAGGCAGCGCCAATGGCGCCCCGATCAAGGGCCTGGGCTTTGCCGCCGGGGCGCTGGACAAATGGGCCAAGGCGATGCCCGCGCTGTTCGCGCCCTCGACCCGCGGCCTGCCGAGCCGCGCCAAGCCCGAAATCTGGACCGATCCGGCCGGTTTCGCCGCCAAGGCGGCCGCGCTTGCCAGTGCGACCAAGACGCTGAGCGCCGCCGCCAGGGCCGAGGACAAGGACGCCTTCGCCACGGCGCTTGCCAGCACCGGCGCGGCGTGCAAGGGCTGCCACGATTCATTCCAGACGCCCCCACCCGCGCCCAAGGCCGGGTAATTCAGGAGCACACATGACCGATTTCAACGATCGCGAACGCGCCGAAGAAGCCAAGTTCGCGCGCGATGAGGAAATGCACTTTCGTATCCATGCCCGCCGCAACCGCCTGCTGGGCGAATGGGCGGCGCAGCGCATGGGCCTCTCCGCGGTCGAGGCCGAAGCCTATGCCAAGAGCGTGGTCCAGGCCGACTTCGAGGAAGCGGGCGACGAGGATGTGATCCGCAAAGTGCTGGGCGATCTGGTTTCGGCCGGTCAGGACGTCAGCGAAGGCGATGTTCGCGCCGCGCTTGACGCCAAGGCGGTCGAGGCGCGCCGCGCCCTGATGGGCGAGGCCTGAGCCGATGGGAATGCCCGCCTCCGAAATCGAGGCGATGATCAAGGCTGCCCTGCCCGACGCGGTCGTGACGATGACCGACCTTGCCGGTGATAACGATCACTGGGCGGCTCACGTCGTTTCGGCAGCCTTCGCCGGCAAGCCGCGCGTTGCGCAGCACAAGCTGGTTTACGCCGCACTGCAGGGCCGCATGGGCGGCGAACTGCACGCCTTGCAACTGACCACCGCCGTTCCCACCTGAGACGGCGAGGAGTTACCAGACAATGTCCGATACCAATGCCCGCATCGCCGATATCGTCAATTCCAACGACGTCGTGCTGTTCATGAAGGGCACGCCGCTGTTCCCGCAGTGCGGCTTTTCCAGCCGCGCGGTCGCGATTTTGGAGCACCTCGGCGTCGCCTATGACAGCGTCGACGTGCTGCAGGACATGGAAGTGCGCCAGGGGATCAAGAGCTTTTCCGACTGGCCGACCATCCCCCAGCTTTACGTCAAGGGCGAGTTCGTTGGCGGCAGCGACATCATGATGGAGATGTACGAAGCGGGCGAGTTGCAACAGCTCATGACCGACAGCGGGGTCAGGCCAGCCGCCTGACCTCGTCCGTTTCCGCGGGCAATTCCTCTCCAACCAGTCCGGCAAGGTCGGCCAGTGCCATGGGCATACCGATCAGGTGGCCCTGGAATTCGCGGCACCCGCATGACTCCAGCCGCTCCTTCTGACGCTCGGTCTCGACCCCTTCGGCGATCACGTCGAGATCGAGCGCGCGCGCCAGCTTGACCATCGCGTCGACCAGGGCTTCGGATTCGTCCGCCCCGCCCAGCGCGGCGACGAACGAACGGTCGATCTTGATCTTGTCCACCGAATAGCGCTGCAGCACGCTGAGGCTGGAATAACCGGTGCCGAAATCATCGAGCGCGATCGAGAAGCCCATCCGCTTGAGCGCATCGACATTGCCCGCGGTGACCGGATCTTCACCGAGCAGCGCGGTCTCGGTCAGCTCGATCTCGTAGCGACCGGGATCGATCCCGGCCTCTGCCGCCAGGCGCATGACCAGCGCGGCAAAGCCGGGTGAACGCAATTGCACCGCCGAGACGTTGATCGCGACGCGCACGTTGCTCCACTGCCCGGTTTCCTGAAATACCTTGCGCAGGACGTGCTCACCCAGCGCGAGGATCAGGCCACACTCCTCGGACAAGGGGATGAAGACCGAAGGCGGCACCGCGCCACGCACCGGATGCATCCAGCGCACCAGCGCCTCGACCGCGACTACTTCGCCATGGCGGTCGATCTGCGGCTGATAGACCATGCACAGTGATCCATCCTGCAAGGCATCGCGCAGGTCCGTCTCCAGCGAGCGGCGATTGCGCAGCGCCGTATCCATCTCCGCTTCGAAGAAGGTGACCCGGTTGCGCCCGGCATCCTTCGATCGATAGAGTGCAAGATCAGCCCAGCGCAGTGCTTCGGAGGGATCGACCCCGGGGTGACTGATCAGCGCCACCCCGACTGAGCAACCCACCTCGAGCGGGCCATATTCGCTGTCGAATGGCTCGCGCACCGCGGCGACGATCCGTTCGGCCAGCATCGCCACCCCATCGGGATCGCAATCCTTGCGCAGAATCACGAACTCGTCCCCGCCGAGCCGCGCGATCAGGCCCGTGCCGCCGCAGACCTCGCGCAACCGGTTGGCAACGCCTTGAATCAATGCATCACCGGCATGGTGACCCAGAGTGTCGTTGACCTCCTTGAAGCGATCGAGATCGACCGCCAGCACCGCAAGCGGCGGACCACCGCCGGGCATGGCGGCGAGAACCGGCCCCAGTCGCGCAAACAGCATCGAGCGATTGGGCAGCTTGGTCAGCGAATCGTGGAAGGCCAGGTGCTTGGCCCGCGTCTCGCTCGCCAGCAGCTCGCTGAAGATGGTCGCGGCGCTGCGCACCACGATCAGCGCGATCAGCGCCAGCGCGGCGATCGCGGTCAGCGCGGGAACCCACAATTCGCCCAGAACCTGCTGGCCGGGCTTGCGCGGCGACCAGGCGATCCGGGCGATTGTCTTGCCATCGGGGTCGGTCAGGGCAACCTGCGCCCCGGCTTCGGCCGTGCGATCGGCCGGCAGGACACGCAGGTCATTGACCATGTAGCGCGCGGCGAAAGCATTCACCGTGCGCTGGTCGATCGGCAGCGCCATGATCACGATCGGCGCCTGCGCGCCGCGTGGCTGCAATTCGCCCACGTCAGGCTGCACCAACGTCGCCACGACGACGAACAGGGTACCGTCCTGCCAGGTCAGGGCATTGGCCTGGATCGGGGTGACCATTGCGGCATCGACGCCGGGGCGAACCGGGATCGGCGGGCGCACCGCCTCGGCCGCGCGGATCCGCGGCACGAGTTGCGAAGTGACCCGAGAGAAGGGTGCGAAACTGGCAACCGAATCACGCTTGCCCCGCACCGATGCATAGACCGGCTGGCCCTGCCCATCGATCACGAAGGCGCGGGTGAAATCGTTGAACGTGAA
>JAFEEP010000254.1 GCA_018241045.1 Pseudomonadota bacterium
CGTGGCCGAACAGGGCGATTTCCGCACCTTCAAGGCCGAGCTCAGCCTGGGTGCAAAGTTCGCGGACGGGCGTGGTCATATTCTGGTCAGCGGCGAGTTTCACGATGACGGCGCAGGAGACCTGATCACCACTCGCGATTGGTACAAGCGCGCCGCCGTGATCAACAATCCCGCCTGGACGTCAACCAACGGCCAGCCGCGGCGGATCGTTGCCTCCAATACCGGCTATTCGCTGGCGACGGGGGGTGGCCTCATCAACGGTCCGGCAACGATCGTGTCAGGCGGCGTGACCATCAGCAATCCGCTGCTCAACACGCAGTTCGGACCGGGCGGCGTTCCGATCGCCTATAATCCCGGTTTCGTATCCGGCACGCTGTCGGTTGGTGGCAACGCGGAAAGCATCAGCGACATCATCCGGCTGGGCTCGCCGGTGAACGGCAAGTCGATCTATTCGCGGCTCAGCTACGAAATCGTGCCCAACGTCACCGCTTATGGTGAGTTCAGCTATGCCAAGGTCAAGAGCAAGATCTTCGCGCGGATCTTCCAGCGCGACAACATCACGATCAAGAGCGACAACGCCTTCCTCGACCCGGCGATCCGCGATCAGATGGTCGCGCTGGGTATGTCGTCCTTCACGCTGGGCCGCGTGGCGTTCGACTGGGGCGCGCTGGAAGGGCGCAACGATCGCGAACAGACGCGCTATGCCGTCGGGCTAGAAGGCAAGTTCGGCAACGGCTGGTCGTGGGATGCCTACTACCAGCACGGCAAGACCGACTTTACCCTGGGTGACTGGAGCCAGGATCCGGTTACGGCCAATTTCAACAACGCGGTCGATGCCGTTCGGGCGCCCAACGGCGCGATCGTCTGCCGGTCCAGCCTGACCAACCCGGGAAATGGCTGCGTGCCGCTCAACATTCTCGGCCCGGGGCAGGAAACCGCGGCGGCGCTGGCCTATGTGAATGGTCCGCGATCGGTCCAGTACACCACCGTCAAGCAGGACGTTGCCGCTGTCAGCCTGCGCGGCGAGCCGTTTTCGACCTGGGCGGGTCCGGTCTCGATCGCGCTCGGCGGGGAATACCGCAAGGAAAGCTACGACGCGACGACAACCGCGCTGGACCAGACCGGCGCCTTCTTCCTTGGCAACTACAAGCCGTCGAAGGGCAGCTATGACGTCAAGGAAGGCTTTCTCGAAGTCCTGGTGCCGTTGCTGGCGAATATGCCGATCGCCAAGGCGGTCGATTTCAACGGCGCCGTCCGGTACACCGATTACAGCCTCTCCGGTTCGGTCGCGAGCTGGAAGCTGGGCCTGACCTGGGACGTCAACCATCAACTCCGTTTCCGCGGGACACGGTCGAAGGATATTCGCGCCGCCAACCTCAACGAACTGTTCCAGGCCGGCTTCGTCCAGAACCAGGCGATCAACGATCCCACTACGGGGACCAGCTATACGATCCTGCAGACCACCACCGGCAATCCCGCGCTCAAACCCGAGAAGGCGGATACCCTGACCCTTGGCGCGGTCTATCGCCCCGAATGGCTGCGCGGGCTGGCCATGTCGGTCGACTATTTCGACATCAAGGTCAAAGGCGCGATCTTCACCCAGGCCGGGCAGGTGACGATCGATCAATGCAGGGCCGGCGTGACATCGCAGTGCCAGTACATCACGCGCGACCAGACCAGTGGACTCATCACCAGGCTGACCGTGATGCCGCTCAACGTAAACTCGGAGGGGACCAAGGGGCTCGATTTCGAACTGAGCTATCGTGCCAACCTATCGGACTGGACTTCGGGGTTGTCAGGCAACCTGACGCTGCGTGCGGTCGGAACCCATGTGAATAGTCGCTATGTAATCTCGAATGGGATCAGGACGGAATATGCGGGACAGAACGCCAACCTCAGTTCGACCTCGGATGCCGTTCCCTCGTGGCGCTGGATGGGGAACCTGACCTATGAACGCGGCGCTTTCAGCACGACCCTGACCGAACGCGTCATCAGCGCGGGCAAGATCAACAACGCCTGGGGACCGTCCGACCTGGCCGGCAATCATGTTCCTGCCGTCGCCTATACCGATCTTTCCGTGTCCTATGATTTCAAGCGGATCGGGAACGGGCTTCAGATCTATGCCGCCGTGCAAAACCTGTTTGACAAGGATCCGCCGGTTGCGCCGGTATTCGGGCCGCAGGGCTTCCTGCAGACCGGAACCAACCCGTTCCTCTACGATACGGTGGGCCGCCAGTTCCGGGCGGGGGTTCGCATCAAGATCTGACTGACCGGGTCGCAATCCGGCGCTGGCGCCCTTTCCGCAGGGGAGGGGCGCCGCCATCGTCCCCAGAATGACAGGGCATCGAGACATGACCGAAGGCTTTGAACGGCGCGCAGTCGTCATCCAGTTTCGCGAGGAGGCGGCGTTCACCGAAACCTATGGTTTCAGCGGAAGCCAGGGGCTGACGGTGCTCGAAGGCAACCTCCTTACCCCGTCGGATACACCTTCGAAGACGCTCTATCTGTTCATGCATCCGTCCTCGACGCTCAACGTCCTGCCCATGCCGATGGCCTGTGCGACGGCGGGAATGCACGTCCTGTGCGCGGCCAGCCGCTACCCCAAGAATGACAGCGCACTGATCATGGAGAAGGTCGCCGCCGACATGGGCGCCTGGATAGACTGGGCGCGCGAGGTTGCCGGATACGAAAAGGTCGTTCTGGTCGGCTGGTCGGGCGGCGGCTCGCTCAGCCTGTTCTACCAGGGGCAGGCCGAGGCACCGACAATTACCCACACGCCGGCAGGCGATGCCTATGATCTGACGCGGCTCAATCTGCCGCGCGCCGATGGGATCATCTTCATCGCCGCCCACCTCTCCCGCGCGGAAACGCTGACCCAGTGGATCGATCCTTCGGTGCTTGACGAGCGCGACCCGGACAATCGCGACCTCGCACTCGATCTCTACGATCCGCGCAGCGCGGCAATGCCGCCGTTCAGCGTCGACTTCATCACGGCCTTCCGCGCCGCGCAGATCGCGCGCAACCGGCGCATCACCGTATGGGCCCAGGACCAGCTCGAACTGCTCAGGAAGCGCGGTGGCCCCGAACAGGAGCGCGCATTCTGCGTGCACCGGACCATGGCCGATCCGCGCTGGCTCGATCCCGCGCTCGACCCCAACGGGCGCAGACCCGGCCTGTGTTACCTTGGCGATCCGCGAGCGGTAAACGTCGGGCCGGTCGGACTGGCGCGCTTTACCACGCTGCGCTCATGGCTCAGCCAGTGGAGCTATGACTGCTCGAACGTCAACGGCGCCCGCAATGCGGCGCGGGTAAGTTCGGTTCCGGTGCTGCAGATCGTCAATCAGGCCGACGATGCGACCCCGGCAACGCACAATCCGATCATCCGTGATGCCCTGGCCACGTCCGACAAGGAATATGTCGAGATCGCGGGTGCGACACATTACTACCTTGGCCAGCCCGAGCTGCTCGCGTTGTGCATCGATGCGGTCCGCGACTGGTCGCGGCGTCATGGTTTCGAACATGCCTGACGCCGGGATCACGCCGCCCGCCGAGGGACGCATTCGCGGCGCAGCGCGCCAAACAGGACTGGATACGATTATGGAAGACCCCAAGCCCGGCGACCGCGCGGACCGGATCGCGCAGATCCAGGCAATTGACGCGCGATTGCGCTGGTTGTCCGCCTGGACAATCCACAACGCCAATAACATCCGTCCCAGCCGCGACGGGGTGAAGGTTGGCGGCCACCAGGCGAGCTGCGCCTCGATCACGGCGATCATGGCCGCGCTCTATTTTCATGCGCTGCGGCCCCAGGACAAGGTCGCGGTCAAGCCTCACGCCGGGCCGGTGCTGCACGCGATTCACTACCTGCTTGGACAGCAGAGCCTCGACCAGCTTGAACGGTTCCGCGGGCTGGGTGGCGCACAGAGCTATCCGTCGCGGACCAA
>JAFEEP010000255.1 GCA_018241045.1 Pseudomonadota bacterium
GAACGGCTCGTGCTCGAACGGCTCAAGGCGGCGGGTGCGCAGGACCGGGTAGCGGCGGCGCAGGCCCTGCTGATCCCCGAGGTGATCGAACTCGACGAACCCGATTGCGACCGGCTCGAAGCCGCCGCGTCCGAACTGGCGCGGTTCGGACTGGCGCTCGAACGGTTCGGTCCCTCGGCGATGCTCGTCCGCGCCGTCCCCGGCGTGCTGGGCAAGGGCGACGTCCAGGCGCTGGTTCGCGACGTGGCCGACGATCTGGCCCAGAACGGCGCCTCGCTGCTGCTGGGCGAACGGCTCGACCTCGTCCTTGCGACCATGGCCTGCCACGGCAGCGTCCGCGCCGGGCGCACGCTGTCAGTCGCGGAAATGAACGCCCTGCTGCGCGAGATGGAGATCACCCCGCGCTCGGGCCAGTGCAACCACGGCCGGCCAACCTGGGTCAAGCTGGCGCACGCCGACATCGAGAAGCTGTTCGGCCGGCGTTAGGTGCCGCGCACCCGGATCAGGCCGATCGACTTCATCGTGCAGACCAGCACGTCGTCCTGATTGAAGGCCTGAACAGCGGATTCGAAGCTGCCCATTTCGGGGCGCGACAGGCTCTGGCGCTTTGACAGGATCTGGGTTTCGACCCGCAGGGTATCGCCGGGATAGACCGGTTTCAGCCAGCGCAGTTCATCGAGGCCGGGCGAGCCGAGTCCGGCCTGTCGCCGCTGGACCATGTTGTCGACCAGCATCCGCATCACCATTGCGCAGGTGTGCCAACCGCTCGCGGAAAGGCGGCCGAAATGGGTCTGCGCCGCCGCGGTATCGGACAGGTGGAAGGGCTGGGGATCGTATTTCGAGGCGAAGTCGATCACTTCCTCGCGCGTTACGGCATAGTTGCCGAAACGTGCGGTGGAGCCCACCTCGAGATCTTCGAAATAGGCCAGCCCTTCGTCACCCATGCGTCAATTCCCCAAGGTCAGCTTTGCAAACAGCGTGTAGCCCATTGGATTGTCTCCATAGACTGCGTCAAGCACCGCAGGCTTGGCATAGGCGTTGACGCTGCCGCCCAGCGTCAGTCCGACCGGCCCCAGCGGAATGTGGCGGGCATATCCGGCCTGGAACTTGGTGACGCGGAACGGTGTGTCGTGGCGCGGATCGAGGTGATCGGGAAACAGTTCGTCATTCTTGACGTTCTCGATCCGGCCGAACAGGCTGTTGGCCGTATCGATGTCCCAGTTGACCTCGCCCAGCCAGGCAGTCAGCGTATCGCCCGGAACACGCTTCTTGGCCGAGAAGGCGAGCATCGCCGAAACGGCGCGGCCGGCATAGTGGGCCGAGGCGGTGAAGCGGTTCTCGTTCTCGCCGGGATGCGTCGCCTCGGGCTGCTTGATTTCGCCATAGCTGGCTTGCAGCGCCCAGTTGGGCGTCGGGGTCAGCGTCCCGCGCACCGACCACGAATCGAGCCGGGGCGTCTCGATGTTCCAGCGATGCTCGTCCGGCTCCTGTCCGCGAAAGGCGCTGCCCTCGATCTGGAACAGGTCGGTGGCATAGCCCGCGGTGACCACGCCGTAGGTGATATGCGTCGAATCGAACCAGTGATGGGTTATCGGCGGCTCGGGATTGTTGCGCGCCGAGCCGCGATGCATGAACGCCGAGGGGCCGAATGCGGGTTCGCCAACCGGGCCGCCATAGAGGAACAGGCTGCCCGGCCCGGCGTTGATGTCCAGCCGCGCGGCAAGTTCCATGAACAGGTCATGGGGATGCTGGCGATCAACCAGCGGCAGGCCATTGGCCGTCTCGCCCGTGGCGAACAGGTTGGGATAGCCGCGCGCGTCCATCGCCGGTTCGAGGCTGAGCATGGTCCGCGCCTGGAAACGCCCCCAGTCGGCCTGACGCTCGGCCATCAGCATCAGCATCGAGGTGGCGTAGAGCTTGTCATCCCCGCGCGGCCCGGTGTGCTTGGTGTAGTTGAGGCTGGCATTGCCGTGAGCCATCAGCATCCAGTCCCCAGCCATGGCGTGAAGCATGGGGTCCGGGGCTTCGCGCGCGGGGAGGCGGGCGGTTCCCGAACCCTCGCGTGGCTTGTCCGGATCGGCCTCGGTCATGGCGGCCATGTCGTGACCCTGCATGGCGTGGCTGCTTGTGTCATCGCCGGAATGGTCCATCGTCATGTGATCCATGCCTTCCATCGGCGGCATGGTCTGCTCCGATTGGGCTGTCGGAGTCGGTGCGGGAGCAGGGGCGGGCTGCATGGTGCCCATGTCGTGCCCGGAATGGTCCTGCGCCTGCGCAGGCACGGCAAAGGCCACGGCGCCAAGCAGCGCCGGAATGATCGTCGTTTTCATGTTGCGTGTTCCTGATGAAGTGGGACTGGCAGCGAATGCGCGATCCGCTGCGGCTCCGCTCAGGACTTGGGTGGCGGCGTCTCAGGCCCGGCGCGTACCGACGGCAGCGCCTGGACCGGGCGCTGTTCCAGCAGCGGGTGCGGCAGGGGCGGTGCGAGCACCGCGATCCGGTCGTGATAGGGCGCGATGCAGCCGATGCAGTCGTGCTTGGCGGCCTGGTGCACCGGTGCGGGGTGGCGATGGTGATCCATGTGGTCCATCGCCATGGCCGCGTCGTGCTGCATCGCGCCGCCATGGCTCGCCGGAGCGGCCATCGCCGGCAAGGCGAGGCCGATCAGCAGCAGCAACATCAGGACACGGCGGATCATGGCATTGTCTCTAGGTTGATTGATTGCGTTCTGTCCAATCACATCGGCCGGAACAGCATCCACAGCGCCATCGCGATCATCGCCAGGTTCTCGCTGAGCGAGACGAAGCCGAGCGGCACCCGGCTGCTTCCGCCAACACAGGCGCACTTGATGTCGCGCTTCTGGACATAGACGGCGTAGAACACTGAGACCGCGCCGATGGTGCCGATGAACAGCGCGACCGGGATCGACAGCCAGTTCAGCGCCCGCGCGCTCATCAGGGTGCCCGCGCCGAATTCGAGGAACGGGTAAAGCGAAGCATAGGGCAACCAGCGCTTGGCGAGCAGGTCATAGCCGAGGAACATCGTCGCAAAACGGTCCAAATCCTGCAGCTTGAGCATGGCGAGGATGACCATGGCGAAGGACACGAACCATTCCGCCGCGCCCAGGGTCAGTGGCGTGCCCCATACCGCTTGGCTCACCGCCATGGCCAGCGCCCCCGCCGCGGCGAATACCGCCAGGACCGGAACATAGCTCACCGCATCGGGATCGGTGACTTTCAGGCCGAAATGGCGGCGCAGATCGTCATTCCCGCCGATGCGCTGGCCATCGATGAAGGTCTGCGGGGTGGTCTTGACGCCGTGTTCGGCCTTGAAGGCGTCAGTGGCGGCGCGGGTGGTCAGCCAGCGATCATCGACCGTGTAGCCCTTGCGCTTCAGCAGATGCAGGGCCTTCAAGCCATAGGGGCAGGTGTGATCGGGCATGACCATGCGGTAGAGTACGGCGTGGCGCGGCAAAGCGGCTTGGTTTGTCATCATGATTCGGCTTATAGCTTCCGTACCATGGTACGGAGTCAAGCGCATGGCGAAGTCGATTTCGGAGCTGGCCCGCGCCGGGGGTGTCGGGGTGGAGACGGTCCGCTACTACCAGCGGCGTGGGCTGATCTTTGATCCCAAACCCGGCGAGCGCCGTGAAGGCGGGCGGCGGCACTATGGCGATGACGATGTTGCGCGGTTGCGCTTCATCCGCTCCGCCCAGCGCGCGGGCTTCACTCTTGATGAGATCGCGGGGCTGATTGCACCGGAAACCACTCGCCTAGAGGCACGCGCATTGGCGCGCGGGCGGATCGCAACGCTCGACGAACAGATCGCCCAGATGCAGGCGGCGCGCGTCTGGCTTGGCCAACTGGCTGACGAATGCGCCGCCAGCAACGTCGGGCCGTGCCCCATCATTGCGGCGTTCGATGCCTAGACGTTGAACTTGAAGTGCAGCACGTCACCGTCCTGGATAACGTATTCCTTGCCTTCCTGGCGCAGCTTGCCGGCATCCTTGGCGCCCGCTTCGCCGCCCAGGGCAATGTAATCGTCATAGGCGATGGTTTCCGCCCGGATGAAGCCGCGCTGCATGTCCGAGTGGATCTCGCCGGCCGCCTCGGGGGCCTTGGCGCCCTTGTGCACGGTCCAGGCGCGGGCTTCCTTGGGGCCGACGGTGAAGAAGGTGATCAGGTGCAGCAGTTCGTATCCTGAGCGAATGACGCGGGCGAGGCCGGTTTCATGGAGGCCCATTTCCTCAAGGAAGACCACGCGCTCTTCCGGCTCCATGCCCACCAGCTCGCTTTCGATCGCGGCTGATACGATCACTGCGTTGGCGCCTTCGGCCTTGGCCTTTTCGAACACCCGCGCGGAAAAGGCGTTGCCGGTCGCGGCGGATTCCTCCTCGACGTTGCAGACGTAGAGCACCGGCTTGGCGGTGAGCAGTTGCGCCTGGTTGAACACGCGCAATTCGTCCTCACCCTCGGGCCGGGCCAGCCGCGCGGGCTTTCCATCGCGCAGCAGGTCCAGCGCGGGCTGGAGGACGGAGGCGAGCAGCTTGGCGTCCTTGTCACCCTGTGCGGCCTTTTTCTGCGCGGCGGGAACGCGTTTTTCGAGGCTTTCGAGGTCGGAGAGCATCAGTTCGGTCTCGACCGTTTCGGCGTCCGAGATGGGGTCGATCCTGTTGTCGACGTGCTGGATGTCGTCGTTCTCGAAGCAGCGCAGCACGTGGACGATCGCGTCGACCTCGCGGATGTTGCCGAGGAACTGGTTGCCCAGGCCCTCGCCCTTGGAGGCGCCGCGCACGAGGCCCGCGATATCGACGAAGCTGAGCTGGGTCGGGATGATCTTGGCCGAACCGGCGATCGCGGCCAACTGGTCAAGCCGGGAGTCGGGGACGCCGACCTGGCCGACGTTGGGTTCGATCGTGCAGAACGGATAGTTCGCCGCTTGCGCCGCCTGCGTTTCGGTCAGCGCGTTGAACAGGGTCGATTTGCCGACATTGGGCAGGCCGACGATACCGCAACGAAAACCCATCATGCACTCCGGTTGAGGAAAGGGGCGCCCATAGGGCCAAGTTGCCGCTTTGGCGAGGGGGCTATGCGTTTGCCAGCCAGTCCTGCGCTTGGGCGGGGGAGCGGAGGCGGGCGACGTTGCCGCGAAAATCGCGCAAGGCCGCCGCATTGCGACCATGCCAGGTGCGGCGAAAGTTGAGAGTGTAGAGCAGAAATGCGGGATCGAGCCGTTCGGGGCATCCCTCGGTCATGTCGGGGCGCGTGTGCCCACGGTGCTGCCACCACCGTCCTGCAAGCCGGACCAGGCAAAGCGCGGTGGGGAAATCGAGCCAGACGACGGTATCGGCCCGCTCCAATCGTTGCGGCAGGGTCGATCCGTAATTGCCGTCGATGATCCAGCGCGGTTGGGCGAGTACCGTTTCCAGCGCGGCGCCCCATTCCGCCTTGTCGCGCTCGATCCAGCCCGATCGCCAGAATATCTGATCGAGGTGATGGATCGGCAGACCGGTTCGCGCGGATAGTTTGCGTGCCAGCGTGGACTTCCCTGCCCCGGGTGAACCGATCACAAGGACCCGCTCCACGGTCTTAATCAGCCATGCGCAGCGCGACGTCGCTCATGAAACGGGCGTCATCGCCCTTGGCGAGCCAGTCGGCTTCGGCTGCAATCGCGCCGAGCATATCGGCGAGAGGGTCCATCTCCGACTTGGCGTAGTTGCCCAGGACGTGGCCGGTCACTCGGTCCTTGTGGCCGGGATGACCGATGCCGATGCGGACGCGACGGAAATCGGGGCCGAGGTGCTGGTCGATCGAGCGCAGCCCGTTGTGCCCGGCCAGCCCGCCGCCGGTGCGGACCTTGACCTTGAACGGGGCGAGATCAAGCTCGTCGTGGAACACGGTGAGGGCATCGGTGCCCAGCTTGTAGAAGCGCAGCGCCTCGCTCACGGCGCGACCGCTTTCGTTCATGTAGGTCGCGGGTTTGAGCAGCAGCAGCTTTTCGCCGCCGATCCGCCCTTCCTGGACCCAACCCTGAAACTTCTTCTGGACCGGACCAAAACCGTGAACCTCGGCCAGGGTGTCCAACGCCATGAAGCCGACGTTGTGGCGGTGGAGCGCATATTGCGCGCCAGGATTGCCGAGGCCGACCCAGACTTGCATGGAAACTCCCCTCCCGCGACGTCAATCGCGTTGAAACAAGAAGGCCGGGCGGCATTGCTGCAGCCCGGCCATCCTGCTCAGCACGATGCTTGGCTTACTCGGCCGAGCCTTCGGTCTTGCTGTTGTCGCCCTCTTCGCTGCGCAGGCCCGAAGGGGCAACGATGGTGGCGATGGTGAAGTCGCGATCGGTGATCGCGCTGGCCGAACCGGTCGGCAGCTTCACATGGCTGATGTGGATCGAATCGCCCACGTCGAAGCCCGTCACGTCGATGGTGATGTCTTCGGGGATCTTGGTCGCGTCGCAGACCAGTTCCAGTTCGTGGCGAACGATGTTGAGCACGCCGCCGCGCTTGAGGCCCGGCGAGGCGTCCTCGTTGGCGAAGATCACCGGCACGTTGACGTGAACCGTGGCGTCCTTGGCCAGGCGCAGGAAGTCAGCGTGAAGCGGGCGGTCAGAGACCGGGTGGAAGGCAACGTCCTTGGGGAGCGTACGCAGGGTGGTGCCGCTGACTTCGACCTCGACGATCGAGTTGAAGAAGTGGCCGGTGCCAAGCTGCTTGACCAGCAGCTTTTCCTCGACGTGAATGGCGAGGGGCTCTTCATTGCCACCATAGATAACGGCGGGGACGCGGCCATCACGACGCAGGGCACGGGAGGCTCCCTTGCCAGCCCGATCGCGCGTCTCGGCCGGCAGGTTAAGCGTATCGCTCATGACATTGCCTTTCAAAAACGGGTGTTGGTACCATTTCTCCGTCACGCCTCCAGGGA
>JAFEEP010000256.1 GCA_018241045.1 Pseudomonadota bacterium
GACAGCTTGTTCCTGACTCGATACCGCTCTTCCCGGCCCAGGTATAACTCCCAGAACGCTTTGATGTCGATGTCGGCACCGAACCGTTTCACGTAGCCGTCGTAGAGGGTCCAAGCTTCTGCGCTGTAGCACATTCGATCTTCCTCAAGTCGATGGGCGCTGGGCGCGAACCAGTGCGCGATGTCGCATCCCGACGCGATCCTGGAAAAGCCTATAACACGCACGTGATGGGGTGGCAGGCACATGCGGTCGAGCGCCCAAAGTCGGAATTCGGCCTGTTTCGGGCCTCCTCGCTCGGTGCGGCGCAATCGCCGGTCTGGGCCCCGGCTGGTCGACACCCCTGTTCAGGAACTCCTGTTAGTATTTTTACTACCTGCGCGGCTATCCTGTCTCCCCGGTGCGCGCCCCCAGCATTCCTGCTGAGGGGCTGCGATCTCATCGGGTGAGTCACCGACCCCTGAAGCTCGCCTCCATGTTGATCCCCGTCTCTTCTCGCCCCCTTCCCACCCCTCCCACGTTGCTGGGTCCGGTGCCATCGCTCGGCGCCCCTGTCCTGCCACTGCTGCTTGCGCGTGCCGCCTGTGGGTTCCCCAGTCCGGCCGAAGACTTCTTCCAGGAGGACGACCGGCTGGACCTCAACGAGCGCCTGATCGCCAACCCTCCGGCCACCTTCCTCATGAAGGCAGACTGTGGCGGCTCGATGGTCGACTACGGGATCCAGGACGGCGACCTGCTCGTTGTCGACCGATCAGTTTCCCCGCGCCCAGGGCACACGGTGGTGGCTCTGTGGGAAGGGGGCTTCGTGTGCAAGAAGCTCTACGTGCGCGGCAACAGGATCGTGCTGGCTTCAAGCGCTGGCTACCCGCCCATCATCGTCCCCGAGGACATCGAACTCGATATCTGGGGCGTGGTGCGGAGCAATATCCACTTTCACCTCTGAGCCCGGCCATGGTGCGGCGCCCTTCAGAGGTTGAACCTCCACGTTTTGGCCTGATCGACGGGAACACGTTCTATGTGTCCTGCGAGCGGGTGTTCGATGCCCGATTGCGTGGCAAGCCCACGGTCGTGCTGGGCAACGGGGATGGCTGTTGCATCGCCCTGTCCCCGGAGGCCAAAGCGCTGGGCTTGAAAATCGGCGTGCCCATCTTCCAGGTGCCAAAAGACATCCGTACCCAGGTCCAAGTGCGCTCTGCCAACTTCGCGCTGTATGGGGACCTGTCCGCGAGGATCGTGTCGATCCTGCATGACCTGTTTCCGCGGGTCGAGGTGTACTCGATCGACGAGAATTTCGTGGATGTGGCGGGCATGAAAGATCCAGTGGGTGCCGCGCTGGAAGCCCGCGAACGGATCCTGAAGTGGATTCGTATCCCTTGCTGTGCTGGTTTCGGTGCGACCAGAACCTTGGCGAAAGCCGGCAACAAGCTGGCGAAGGATCAATCCAAGCGCGCGGTCAATGCCGGTGCGCTGTCAGTGTTCCATGCCACTCCACACAAACTGGACGCCTTGGCAGTCGAGGACGTATGGGGTGTTGGGCGACGCTACGCCGCCCGCCTGAATGCCGAAGGGGTGACGACCGCCGCCGAGCTCGCCGCGCTCCCTGCTGACCATGTGCGTGCCCGCTACGGCGTGGTACTGGCGCGTACCCACATGGAACTTCGTGGCGTGCCCTGTGGTGATCTGGAACTCGAAGAGCCGGATCGCAAGCAGTTGGTGGTGAGCCGTACTTTCGGACGAGACGTGGTGGACCCGATGGAGGCCTTGGCGACCTTTGCCACGGTTGCCTGCGAGAAGCTGCGCAAACGCGGCCTGGCCGCCGGCGCGCTATGGGTGTGGCTGGACGGCAACCCGTTCAAAGGCGATAGCTTCCATGCAAGCCGTGCAGCGCCGTTCCCCATTCCCACGCAGGACACGGCCGAGGTGTTGCGTGCCGTGCGGTTCCTTGCCATGTCCATCATGCGCCAGACAGGCAAAAGCCGTGGCGTTCAAGCATATAAACGCGGCGGTGTCGGCCTGACCGATCTCGTCGGGGCCGAGGACCGGCAAGCGGACTTGTTCTTCAGGCCCAACGAAAAGGCCGAGAGAGGGATGGCAGTGCTGGATAAGATCAACGCCAAGTTCGGCCGCGGCACCTTAGGTGTTGGCACCGTGGGCTGGCGCGTAGGTGGCGCGATGGCTGGCGAGCGGCGTATGGGGTCAAAGGATGCTCAGTGGCGTCCTACGTTGCAGGCCTTGTCGCCCAGTTACACCACGAAGTGGGGAGACTTGTTGGCGGTGAGGTAGGCGTCCGCTCACGAGCAGTAGGTAAACGCCGCGGCCAGGATTTAGCCCCACGCATTGGGCCCTGACCGGGGTTCGAATTTGACGGGGATCACCTAGTTTTGGTCGCACGCGACGGTTTCTTCAAGGGTGCGTCGGCTAGAGGAAGCCAGTCGTGCCACCCCGCCCATGAGTGTTGTGCATCGATCGTCAGCGCTAGCTCGGAAGCACGGTGTACCCCTCTGCGTGTTCGCGCGTACCCTTCGCGCATCGCTTATCCTTGATCCCATGACACGCCGCCCAGTTCCCCCCATGAAACGCTCCCGCCATACGGCGCTTGTGCTAATGGGTGCCGCGCCCCTGCTTCTGACTGCCTGCTCGCAGGAGCCGCAGCTTCAGACCGCGGAAGGCTTATTCACCTCGGTCGAGGCGTGCATCGACAAGACCCAGAACCCCTACATGTGCAACCAGGCCTTCACCCAGGCCCAACAGCAGGCCGCAAGAGCGGCCCCTCAGTTCTCGTCCGTGCTCGAATGCGAAAACCAATTCGGGCACGGACAGTGCGGCACGCAGCAGACGACGGGCGGCCAGTCGTTCATCGGCCCGCTCATGACCGGCTTCTTTCTCTCGCAGATGCTCAACGGACGCAGCGCAGGCTTGGCACAGACCGCTGGCTCCGCACCGCCGCCGGGAACGATCAAAGGCGAACCCGCGTTTCGCACCGCGCACAACGACTGGCTGAAGCCAGGTCCATCGACGGGTGGTGCCGGGGCGGCTGCTCTTACCCGGGTCGATGCCCAGCCCGACCGTGCCATGACGGTGCGCCGTGGTGGCTTCGGCACCACCGCTGCTCGTCGCTCCGGCAGCTTCGGCGGCTGATGCGCCGCGTTCCCATCGCCCCGCGGCCGGACTGGCGACGACGCGCGGAGGCCTGCGGCTTCCAGTTCCACACCATCGACGGGGCGCCCTATTGGGACGAAAGCGCGTATTACGCGTTTACCTTAGAGCAGATCGAACAGCACCTCGAATCACCCACCATCGAGTTGCACCAGATGGCGCTCGCGCTGGTGGACGAAGTAATGGCCAGCGACGCCCTGATGGAGCACTTGGCCATACCGGAGGCGTTCCGTGACTACGTTGCGCAGAGCTGGCGCCGCCGGGATCCGCACCTGTACGGACGCATGGACCTCGCCTACGACGGTCATGGGCCCGCGAAGCTGTACGAACTCAACTATGACACCCCTACCTCGCTCTACGAGGCCGCGCTCTTCCAGTGGGAGTGGCTGGAGAACCAGCGCAAGC
>JAFEEP010000257.1 GCA_018241045.1 Pseudomonadota bacterium
ATCCTGACCAATGACCTGTTCGGAACCACCGACTGGGTGAACAACCAGAGCAGCCTGAACGATACCCAGTCGCGCGTTGACAAGGACGGCGTGCTGCGGATCGTGATCGCGGCGCGCGATCCGGGCGTGCCGAATTGGCTGGACACGGCGGGCAATGCCACCGGCGTCGTGCAGGGGCGGTGGACGGATTGCACCGCCCAGCCGATGCCGTCGCTGCGCAAGGTTGCGCTGGCCGATGTGCGCAAGGCCTTGCCCAAGGATACTCCCGTCGTCACCCCGCAGGAACGGGATCGCCAGCTGCGCGATCGCCGCGCCGCGTTCCTCCAGCGCATCCTGTGGTAAGGCGAAAGGGCCAATGATGAACTCGACGAAGGTTGCCGCATTGCCGCTGGTGATTGCGGTCTCGATGAATGGCGAACGGGGCAAGGATTCCAATCCCCACATCCCGATCGGGCATGACGAGATCGTGGCAACGGCGCTGTCGTGTTACGATGCCGGGGCGTCGATCATCCATTGCCACAACAGCAGCACCGCCCTGACCGGCCGGGAAGCCGCGGACGACTATCTCGCACCGTGGCGGCGCATTCGGGCGGCCCGGCCAGACGCCTTGTGGTATCCCACGCTAACCCGCAACGGCTGCGACGATCTGGAACACATCGCCCTGATCGATGACGAGATCGGGCTGGAATTTGCCTGTTGCGATCCCGGATCGGTCGGCTTTTCGCAAAGCGGGGCCGACGGGATTCCCATGGGCGGCTATTACACCAACAGCTACGAACAGATCCGGTCGAACCTGGCGCAACTGGCGGCGCGGCAACTCGGCCCGCAGCTGGCGATCTACGAGCCGGGCTATCTGCGCACGGTGCTGGCCTATCATGCCGCCGGAAAGCTGCCGCAAGGCGCGGTAGTGAACTTCTATTTTGGTGGGCCCTATGGGCTATCGACCCGCGCCAACAGCAGCTTCGGCCTGCCGCCGACGCGCCATGCCCTGCTGGCCTATCTCGACATGATGGCAGGGGTGGACCTGCCGTGGACCGTTTCCGTCTGGGGCGGAGACCTGTTCCAGAGCGGCCTTGCGGAACTGGCGGTTGAGCTGGGCGGGCATTTGCAGGTTGGGCTGGAAAGTCATTTCGACCCGATCGACAAACCCCGCAACGAAGACCAGATCCGCGCCGCGCGCCGCCTGGCGGAACAGGCCGGGCGCCCGGTTGCGGACCGGGCGGCAACCCTCGCGATATGGCGATCGCCCAAGGCGGGGCAGGGGTGACGTCCCCTTCCTGACGCTACGCCCCACGGCGGGCTCGCCATCCCGTGATGGGGGCGCGGCCAACAATGCGTTGTCGGCCTGGGCTGCGGTGGGTGCCGCCCCCGGCTTTCCATTTCCAGCGGGCGGCGGTCCTCACGTCGCCTTGATCATACCGGGAAACGACATTCTTGCGCTTACCCGAACGGTGAGGTACCGTTCGGATTAGTCGCGCGAGGCGACGCGCAATGAGGGGGCGGAACAGGCTGCAAGCGCGGTCTTCGCTCCTCCCGATACGAGAGGCTAATATGAACGATATTCCTTACCTGCAGCGGGGGATCAGCCCGGTCTCTACCGAAAGCAGCGTTCTTGTCAGTTCTTCGAAATACCTGAACCATCCTCGCATGCGCGAATGGATTTCAACCATCACGCTCAAGCGGAACGGCCCGGATCGTCCGGCGCAGACCGAAATGTATGAAGTCATTTCGATCCTGAATGAAATCCAGGACCTGGAATACATCGAGGACCTGTTTACCAGGGAGCGGAAATCGAATCCCGAGCTGGACCGCTGGCTGAGCGAAGGGTTCATGTCGCAATACAAGGAATCCGATTTCGAGGCTTATGCCCCCGGAACGCTCGGTCATGTATTCTACACCGATGTCATCAAGCAGAACTTCGACATCGTGATCTACGATCAGGATACGCCGCGGACCCAGTACGAATATTTTCGCTATCGCTCCGGGCAGACGCACGATCTTGAGCACATCATGACCGGCGGGGATTTCCACTACATGGGCGAGCTCGTTCCGGCCTGGGCGCGGATCACCTCGCATTTCAAGTTCTTCAGCCCCGAGCTGGCGGGCGAACTCTCGGTCCTCTCGATGTTCGTCAACTTGCGCTACACCGTGCGCACGATGCTGCATTACCCGCATGTCTGGCCCGTGTGCCAGAATGCCGTTGAGCGCGGCATGCGCGTGGGTCGGGAATCCGGGCCGTTCTTCATGGCCCGCTATGAGGATGCCTTCGACCTTCCGCTGGAGGAAGCGCGCGCGAAGCTGGGTTATGTCGGTGCGGAAAACGTCGACACGAGCGCCGCCTCCGCAGCGTGGGCCGAACGCGCCTGATGCACTGAAGGGCGGGCACGGTCGATTCCCGTTCGTGCCCGCAAGCAGCATGTCCCCGAACAAGGCGCGCAAGACGCCGGGCCGGGCGTGATGGAGAGGATGCCTTGGATCTGGATCTCACGACAACCCATGGCGCCACGCCCTGGTCCCGGCTGGAGCCCGTTAGCGCGGCCGGGCCGGTGGTGTGGTGCGATGCGCTCGATGGCTGGCTGGTGTCGTCCTACGACGGCGTGAAAAAGGTGCTGTCCGATGCCGGGGCGTTCTCGAACGAGGGAACCCCGGTCGCGCAGTCCTTCGCGCCGGAAGCGATGCTGGTGAACGATGGCCCGCTGCATCACGCGATCCGGGCGGTCTGGGCCAGGCCCACCGCCATGTCGGCTGCGGCGCAGATGGATGGCCCGATGCAGCAGATGTTCGCGGCCTTGCTGCGCCCTGCGGTTGTGACGCTGCGGGGCGGGAGCAGCGTCGATCTGGTCCCGCTGTTCGAGGATTTTACCAGCGATGTGATCACGATGCTGATGGATATCCCGCGCGATCGTAGCGGCGATTTCCAGTGCTGGA
>JAFEEP010000258.1 GCA_018241045.1 Pseudomonadota bacterium
CGCATCGGCGGCAACCCGGTATCGCACCGCACCGCAGCGGCATCCGCCTTCGATCGCCATCACCCTACCCCTTCTTCAAGCAGCGCCGCCCCAGCAGTTCCGCGATCTGCACGGCGTTGAGCGCGGCGCCCTTGCGCAGGTTGTCGGAGACGCACCACAGCGACAAGCCGTTGTCGACCGTCGGGTCCTCACGCACGCGGGAGACGAAGGTTGCGCCGTCACCAACGGCTTCGATTGGCGTCACGTATCCGCCGTCCTCGCGCTTGTCGATCAGCATCACGCCGGGGGCTTCGCGCAGGATATCCTGAGCCTGCTCGGCGCTGATTTCTTCCTCGAATTCAAGGTTGATCGATTCGGAATGGCCGACAAACACCGGCACCCGGACGCAAGTGGCGTTGACCTTGATCTTGGGGTCGAGGATCTTCTTGGTTTCGACCACCATCTTCCATTCCTCCTTGGTCGAGCCATCGTCGAGGAAGCTGTCGATGTGGGGAATGACGTTGAAGGCGATCTGGCGGGTGAATTTGCGCGGTTCGATCGGATCGCCGACGAAAATCGCGCGGCTCTGCTCAAACAGCTCGTCCATGCCCTGCTTGCCTGCGCCGGAAACCGACTGGTAGGTGCTGACCACCACGCGCTTGATCCTGGCCGCATCGTGCAGCGGCTTGAGCGCCACGACCATCTGTGCGGTCGAACAATTGGGGTTGGCGATGATGTTCTTCGCCTTGTAGCCGTCGATCGCGTCGGGGTTCACCTCGGGCACGATCAGCGGCACGTCAGGGTCCATGCGGTAGAACGACGAATTGTCGATCACCACGCAACCCGCCGCGCCCGCCTTGGCCGCATAGGCCTTGGCCACGTCCGAACCGGCGGCGAAAAGAGCGATGTCCCAGCCGGTGAAATCGAAATGCTCGACATTCTTGACCTTGAGCATCCGGCCGGTTTCGCCAAACTCGATCTCGTCCCCGGTCGAGCGGGACGAGGCGAGCGCCGCCAGTTCCTCGATCGGAAACTCGCGCTCGGCCAGAACGTTGAGCATTTCGCGCCCGACATTGCCCGTCGCGCCGACCACAACCACCCGGTAACCCATTAGACCGCTCCGATTTTCAAGAACCCATCCCTGTTCGAAACGTACAGGGGTGGAAAACAGGAGCGGCCTTAGCCCGTCACTTCGGCGGCGTCACCCCATGGCGTTCTAGGAAGGTCAGGATCGTGCCCCACAGATGCGCGCTCACCTTCGGCCCCGAAACCCGATGCGTGTAACCGGGGTAAAGCATCATCTCGAACGGCACCGCCTGCCCCTGCATCCTGGCGATCAGGGCCGAGCTGTTCTCGAACACCACGTTATCGTCGGCCATGCCGTGGATCAGCAGCAGGGGATCCTTGATCTTGCCCGCATCGGCCAGCGCGTCGGACTTCTCATAGACCTTGGGATCAATCTTGGGATTGCCCAGGTAACGCTCGGTGTAGGCGGTGTCGTAGAGTTCCCACTTGGTCACCGGCGCGCCGGCGATTCCGGCGGCATAAAGTCCTTGGTCGGCCTCCAGCATCTTGAGCGTCATATAGCCGCCATAGGACCAGCCATAGATCGCGATCTTGTCGGGATCGACGAAGGGCAGGCCTTTCAGATAGAGCGCCCCGGCCTTCTGATCGGCCACCTCCACGCTGCCCATCGCGTGCCAGATCTGCTTTTCGAACGCGACGCCGCGATTGGCGCTGCCGCGGTTGTCGATCTCGAACACGATATAGCCCTTGTCGACCAGCGCCTGGGTCAGCGGGCTGGCCCAGCCGCGCGTCACCTGCTGCGCGTGCGGGCCGCCATAGTGCTGGAAGAACACCGGATAGCGCTTGCCCGGCTGCAATTCGGGCGTGACCATCCGCCAATAGAGGTCGCTGCCGTCCGCCGCCTTGATCGTGCCGAACTGCGAAGCTCGGTGCCCGGCCAGATAGGACGCATAGGGGTGCGCAGCGTCGAGCTTGTTCTCCTCGACCCAGGCGATCCGCTTGCCCGCCTGATCGGCGAGATAGACCTGCGGCGGCTGGCTGTCCGACGAGCGGCTGACCAGCAGGGTCTGGCCCCGCTTGTCCATGCTCGCGCCATTGGTCCAACCCGATTCCGTCAGGCGCTCGATCTTGCCAGGCGCCGACAGGTTCAACGCATAGACGTGCTGGGCAATCGCCTCGTCCTTGTTGGCGGTGAAAAACAGGCGGCCCTTCGTCTGGTCGACGCCGACCAGCCCGCTGACCACCCACGGCCCCTTGGTCAATTGAGTCCACTTGCCGTCCTTGAGGTGCCACAGATGGCCATAGCCATCGCGTTCAGACCACCACACCAGACTGCCGTCATCAAGAAAGCGGTAGCTGCTCGACAGGTTGATCCAGCTTTGCGGTGCAGCATTCTCGCTGAACAGCACCTTTGATTTTCCGGTCGCCGGATCGACGGTGAGCATATCCAGCCGGGTCTGCTCGCGGTTGAGTCGTTGGACGTAAAGCACCTTGCCGTTGGGCGCCCAGTTGACCCGGGCGAGGTAGATGTCGCGGTCCGGCCCCAGATCGACCTCGACCCGGTCCTTGCCATCCGGCCGGGTGACGTAGAGCGAGACCAGCGCATTGGGCGTTCCTGCGGCCGGATAGCGCTGCTCGAAGGTCTTGGTCCCCTCGGCGCCGATAGCGGCGCGGGTGACGATCCCGACCGGGGCATCGTCGAACCGTTCGACCGCGATGCGGCTGTCGTCCGGCGACCACCAATATCCGGTGAAGCGGTCCATTTCTTCCTGCGCGACGAATTCGGCCTCGCCCCAGTGGACGGTGTCTGTTTTCTCCTCGGGCGTGATCGGGCTGGCCGCGCCGCCGGTCGGGCCGACCCACAGCCGCCGGTCGCGCACGAAGGAGAGGAAGCCGCCCTTTTCGCTCAGTGCGGGATTGAGTTCGTCTTCCTTGGTATCGGTCAGCTTCTGTACCGAACCATCGAGCCGGGAGAGAAACAGGTCGCCATCGAGCGGGACGAGGATCGACTTGCCGTCAGCCGACCACGAATAGGCGACGATCCCCTTGACGTCGCCCACCCGCATCCGCTCACGCTGCATCTTCTCCGCCTCGGACAAGTCGCGCCCCGAACCGAGCTTGAGGCTGTCGACCAGCATGGTCCATTTTCCCGTGGTGCGGTCAAAGCCCCACAGATCCCAGCGCTCACGGTCATCGGCGCGGTTGCGCAGCATGGTCAGGAAGCGGCCATCAGGAGACAGCTTGACCCCGCGCGGCACCGGCCCGTTGAGGCTGGGACTGGCGAAAACCCGCTCGATCGGCAGGACCACTTTCGCCGCATCAGGCGTCGCGGTGGCCGTTTGCGGGCTCACGCCCGGCTCCCCGGCGTAAGCGACGGGCGCGGCGGCAAGGTAGCTTGCGGCGAGCAAAACAGGAAGCAGACGCATGACAAGGTGATCCCCCGCGGAGCATAGAGAAAGGGCGTCCCGGCCAGTGCCGGAACGCCCCTCCTAAAACCAAATGGCGCTTGCGCCAAAGGCGTTGGTCGACTGCCGTCAGCCTTCGGTCCGCACGTCGCGGCGTTCCGCGATGCGGGCGCGCTTGCCGGTGCGGCCGCGCAGGTAGTAAAGCTTGGCCCGGCGCACCACGCCCTTGCGGACGACGGTGATGCTGTCGATGTTGGGCGAGTAAAGCGGGAACACGCGCTCCACGCCTTCGCCAAAGCTCATCTTGCGCACGGTGAAGTTGCTGCCGATGCCCTTGTTGGCGCGGGCGATGCACACGCCTTCATAGGCCTGGACGCGGCTGCGGTCGCCTTCGACGACCTTCACGCCGACGCGCACGGTGTCACCGGGGCGGAATTCGGGAATATCCTTGGCGGCCTTGGCGATTTCCTCGGCCTCGATCTGCTGGATCAGGTTCACTGGTCCATATCCTTCTTCTTTCGCCGCGCGCCAGAGGCAGGCTGGACCCGAGCGTCCTCATGACGCTCCCAAAGGTCCGGTCTGCGTGACCGAGTATCGATCTCGGACTGTGACTTGCGCCACGCCGCGATCTTCGCATGATCCCCCGATCGCAGCACTTCAGGGATCGTGCGCCCTTCCCATTCCTGGGGTCGGGTATAGTGCGGATATTCGAGCAATCCCTGTTCAAAGGATTCCTCGGCCCCACTAGAAGCCGCGCCCATTACGCCGGGAAGCAGGCGAATGCAAGCGTCCAGAAGCATGATCGCCGCAGGCTCTCCACCCGACAGGACGATGTCGCCAACCGAAACTTCCTCGACATCGCGTCCGGGGAAAATCCGCTCGTCAAACCCCTCGAACCGGCCGCACAGGATGATGACCCCAGGCCCCGCCGCCAGCTCGCGCACCCGCGCCTGGGTCAGCGGCTTGCCACGCGGGGTCATGGCGATGACGGGGGCTTCGCGATTAACGCCTCGCGCGTGATCCACCGCCGCCGCCAGCACATCGACCCGCAGCACCATCCCCGCCCCGCCGCCAGCGGGCGTGTCATCAACGGTCCGATGCCTGTCGATCGCAAAATCGCGGATCTGGACGCAATCAAGCGCCCACTTCCCCTCCTCCCGCGCCCGGCCGGCAAGGCTGACACCCAACGGCCCCGGAAACATTTCAGGATAAAGCGTGAGGACGGTGGCGTGGAAGGTCATTGATTCAGTCAGCTTCACTTGAAAACATCGCCTTCACGACTTCGGTTGCAACGCCGCAGGAACAGATAAGCGGTTGGATAGCCTATCAAAGCCGAGAGCAGCAGACCGAACCCCGCCAGCACGAAATAGATACCGATAGTTCGCGTCCGAGGATCGCCAGAAAGGGCGAACGCGATTCCAAGCAGTAGCATGGGAAAGTTTCCGCCGACGAGCGCAGCCACCACGGCTTGTCGCTTCCACCATATCTTACCCCTCCTGGAATCGAGGTGGTATGCAGCAACGAAGGCAAAAACGGCGACCAACGCGAATAGAAAAAGCAGACCAGAAATCACACGTCTTCGCCGTCCGTCCAGTTCTCAACCACCAACCCCGGCACGTCGACAAAGTCCGCCTCGTTGTTGGTCACCACCACTGCTCCGATGCTCAACGCGTGTGCGGCCAGCAATCGGTCAAAACGCGCGCGCCTGAACGGGAGGGTGGCATAGGCCCTGGCGGCAGCTTCGTCGAACTCCACGATCGGGATGATCCGGATGAACGCGTCGAGCACCGATTGCTTGGGTGGCTTGCCGTTCCAGCTTCCCAGCGCGACTTCGGCAAAGCTGATCGCCGAAATGGCGACCTCACCCGGGTCGCATTGCGCAAGCCGCCGATTGAGCGGTGAATCGACTTCACCGCCCATCGAATAGATCGCCAGATCGGAATCGATCAAAAACCGGCTCACTGGCCCTCCGCCGCCCGACGCGCCGCTTCGCGCGCGGCAATCGTGCTGGGCCGTTCCTCGAAATCTTCACGCGGAGCGGGCTTGAAGCCGGGCAGCTTCCCCGCGAACCCGCTGATGTCGATCTTGCGCCGGGGTGGTTCGACGCGGCGGAGCGCATAGCCCCCCGCACCGTCAGCCGTCAGTTCCATTTCCATGCCAGCCTCCAGCCCCAGCGCCTTGGGCAGTCGCAGCGCGAGCGAGTTGCCCGAC
>JAFEEP010000259.1 GCA_018241045.1 Pseudomonadota bacterium
CCGCCGCGCTGCGGTGGACGATCATGGACAGGGCATCGACCGGCTCGTTGTTGACGAGGATCGACATCTTGACGAGGTCGCCCTCGCGCAGGCCGATCTGTTCATAGTCGAAGCTGGCGTAGCCGCGGCTGATGCTCTTGAGGCGGTCGTAGAAATCGAACACCACTTCGTTGAGCGGCAGTTCGTAGGTCACCTGGGCCCGGCCGCCGACGTAGGTGAGGTTGATATGGATCCCGCGGCGGTCCTGGCACAACTTGAGGATCGAGCCGAGATATTCGTCGGGGGTGTAGATCACAGCCTTGATCCACGGTTCGTCGATCTGTTCGATCCGGCTGGGATCGGGATAGTCGGCCGGATTGTGCAGCAGGATCTCGCGCGCGTCCTCGGTCTTCGATTTGCGCAACTGGATGCGATAGACCACCGAAGGCGCGGTGGTGATCAGATCCAGATCGTATTCGCGGGTCAGACGTTCCTGGATGATTTCGAGGTGAAGCAGGCCCAGGAAACCGGCGCGAAAGCCAAAGCCCAGGGCAGCGCTGCTCTCCATCTCGAAGCTGAATGACGCATCGTTGAGGCGCAGCTTGGCGATCGACTCGCGCAGCTTTTCAAAGTCCGCCGCATCGACCGGGAACAGGCCGCAGAACACCACCGGCTGGACTTCCTTGAAGCCCGGCAGCGGCGTGGCGGCGCCGTTCTTGACCGTGGTGATGGTATCGCCGACCTTGGCCTGGGCGACTTCCTTGATCTGGGCGGTGATGAAGCCGATCTCGCCAGGGCCGAGTTCGGGCAGGTGCTCGATCTTGGGGGTCATGCAGCCGACGCGATCAATCAGGTGTTCGGTGCCGCCGGCCATGAATTTGACCTGGAGGCCCTTGTTGATGACCCCGTCGATCACCCGGATCAGGATGACCACGCCGAGATAGGGATCGTACCAGCTGTCGACCAGCATGGCCTTGAGCGGCGCATCGCGATCACCCTTGGGAGGCGGAATCTTGGTGACCACGGCTTCGAGGACTTCGGCGATGCCGATGCCCGACTTGGCGCTGGTCAGCACGGCCTCGCTGGCGTCGAGGCCGATGATCTCCTCGATCTCGGCCTTGACCTTTTCCGGCTCTGCGGCGGGCAGGTCGATCTTGTTGATAACGGGGACGATTTCGTGGTCGTGTTCGATCGACTGATAGACGTTGGCCAGCGTCTGCGCCTCGACCCCCTGGGCGGCGTCAACCACCAGCAACGCGCCCTCGCAGGCGGCAAGGCTGCGCGACACTTCGTAGGCGAAGTCGACATGACCGGGGGTGTCCATCAGGTTGAGTTCGTACTCCAGCCCGTCCTGCGCCGTATATTTGAGGCGCACGGTCTGTGCCTTGATGGTGATCCCGCGCTCTTTCTCGATGTCCATGTTATCAAGAACTTGCGCGCTCATCTCGCGATCGGACAGCCCGCCGGTGAACTGGATCAGGCGGTCGGCCAGGGTGCTCTTGCCGTGGTCGATGTGAGCAATGATGCTGAAGTTGCGGATACGCGAAAGGTCGGTCATCCCGCGCCCTTAGCCGCCAACCTCGCCGCTGTCAGCCCCGCCGCGTCACGCCACCTTGCCAGGCTTGTGCTTGGGGTCGAGCTGGCCGAACTTGGGCAGGGTAATCGCCATTCCCGGCTGCTGCATCAACTGCATTGGATATTGCCCGGCGGGAAGCGCGGCAAGCGGCATTCCGGCCTGGGCCAGCACATAGGGAGAGACCCGGTGGCGGGTGCACAGTCCCCCTGCCCCATCGTCGACCAGCTGCTGCTCGAACTCGAGCCCTTGCATCGGCCCGGAGGAGCGGCGCACCACCGCAACGGCGAGCTGGCCTTCGCCGAAATCAACCACGAACTGCGTCCCGGTGGGCACATCGATCAGCCCTTCGACCATGCAGCCGCTGCGCGACAGGTTGCGCATGGTCACTTCATAGCGATGATCCTCGTGGATCAGGCCAACCTTGCGCAGCACGGTGCGTCGTTCGGGACGATACTTGCTCGGTCCATCGGGTTCGATGATCCAGTCGCCGCTCAGCATCGCCTCGCAGACATCGTCGTAGGACACGGCCGAGGCATAGATGAAGCCCTGGATCTGCTTGACCCCCAGCCGCCGCATCTCCGCCAGTTCGTCGTGCGCCTCGATGCCTTCGGCGGTGGTGTCCATGTCGAGCGCCTGGGCCAGACTGACGATCGAAGCGATGATCGCGGCGTTGCGATTGCCTTCCTGGGTGATGCCCTGGATGAAAGCCTTGTCGATCTTGATCTTGTCGAACGGCGCGTGCTGCAGATAGCTGAGCGAGGAATAACCGGTGCCGAAATCGTCAAGCGCCAGCCGCACGCCCAGCATCTTGAGCTGGTTGAACATTTCCTCCGTCGCGGCCTGGTCGCCCAGGAAGATCGACTCAGTCAGTTCCAGTTCAAGCCGCTCGGGCGGCAGCTCCGCGTGGGCCAATGCCTGCGCGACCACCGAAGCAAAGCCAGGGTTGGCAAACTGTGCGGCCGAGACATTGACCGCGATGCGGACGTTGCCGGGCAGCCTTGCTCCATCGATGCAGGCCTGCTTCAGTACCCAATCGCCCAGCGCGCCGATCAGGTTCGCCTCCTCGGCGATCGGGATGAACACCGATGGTGCGACGTCGCCAAGATCGGGATGCTCCCAGCGCGCCAACGTTTCCAGCGAGACGACCTTGTTGGTCTTCGCTTCGACGATCGGCTGATAGGCAACGCGCATCTGATCGCTGGCCAGGGCATCGCGCAGATCTTCCTCGATCTGGCGGCGGCGCTCGGCTTCGCTGTGGAGGTCGCTCGAGTAGAAACGAAACTGGCCGCGTCCCCCGCCCTTCGAGGCATAGAGCGCAAGGTCGGCTGAGCGGACCAGCTCCTCGCTGGTCACCCCGTCATAAGGTGCGATCGCCACCCCGACCGAGGCGCCGATGACGCACCGGCTGCCGTCGATCTGGTAAGGCTGCGACAGCATGGTAATGATCGTCCGCGATATCTCGCCCAGTCGCCCGCGATCGTCGATGTCAGGCAGCATGATCTGGAACTCGTCACCGCCGAGGCGGCCGATCTCGGAACCCTTTTCGGTCACCACGCGCTGCAAGCGATGCGCGACCTGCTTGAGCAATTCATCGCCGGCGGGGTGGCCCAGGGTATCGTTGACCTGCTTGAACCGATCGAGGTCGAGCATCAGGATCGCGCAGGAACGTTTGGCCGCCTTGTAGGCCGACAGCGTCGCGTCGAGGCGCTTGCCCATGCGGTGGCGATTGGCAAGCCCGGTCAGCGAATCGTACTGCGCCAGGCGTGAGGCGTCCCGCTGGTTCTGCCGCGATGCGGTCACGTCAACGCCGTTGCCGTTGTAGCCGGTGAACCGGCCATCGGCGGCGAACTGCGGCCGTCCGGAAATCGACCACCAGATCGACGCGCTCTCGGTCGAGGCACGGACCTGGAGGTCGGAAAAGGTTTTCCGGGCGCTGAAAATCAGCGGCAGGGTGCGTTCTGACCCGCTGTCATCATCGCGATCGAGAATGAACAGCGACTGGACCGGCTGGCCGAGCAAATCACTGCGCGCACGGCCCATTTTTTGCGCGACGATATCGGACACGTAGGTGACGCGCCCTTCGGCATCGCTGGCCCAGAACCAGCCGATTCCGGATTCTTCGTAATCGCGCAGCAGCAGGATCGCCTGGTGCTGTTCCTGATTGGTCAATGCCGGCCCGCCACGCACAGCACCGCCCTTGCCTGCCCCCAGCAGGTTTTTGAAGCGGCCCAGCGTGGTTTCTCCTGAAGCGGTCATTGTCCTGTTTTCGTTCGATATCCCCGTAGCGCGGGATATGCCGATTCCCTAACCGATCATGGTTGCGATTTGCCTAACGCACGCAACCCGGGATCATGCCTTGCGTTGCAAGCTCGGCCGCTCGATCCGTCGCCCCTGGGTTTGTGCCAGGATCGAGATCCGTCCGTTCTGGTCCAGTTCGAGCGGTGCGGAGAATTCCACGCCCATCCGGTCCTCCTGGCACCAGCGCGCGGTCGCGGTGACGACATGGCCTTCGGCAAGCATGACGCGGAATATCGTCCCGGGTGGTACGTTCCACAATCCTTCGACCAGGGCCCCCGTCGCGGAGATGTTGCGGATCGTCCCGTGATAGGCCTGCCCGCCGTGATCGAGGATGATCTTGCGCAGCATGGTGTGCCGGACGGCCCGCGCGGCGCGCGGCCCCTTGGCGATCGCCGTGGTGCCGACCTGCAACTTCTCGCTCGCCTGGTCGAGGCTGAGCGGCTTTTCATAG
>JAFEEP010000025.1 GCA_018241045.1 Pseudomonadota bacterium
ATGCGGTCTATCCGCTGGTGCCGGGTCACGAAATCGTCGGTCATGTTACGGCGGTTGGCCCGGATGTAACGGCGTTCAAGGTCGGCGAAGCTGTCGCCGTGGGGGCGCTGGTGGATAGCTGCCAGACCTGCGCACCGTGTGTTGATCATGACGAGCCCTATTGCGCCGCAGGGCCGGTCGCGACCTACAATGGTGTCGATCGGCATACGGGCGAACGGACCCTGGGCGGTTATGCCAGCGACATCGTGGTGCGTGACCGTTTCGTGCTCAAGGTTCCCGAGACGCTCGACCTCAGCCGCGCCGGGCCGCTGCTCTGCGCCGGGATCACGGTGTGGACGCCGCTGCGGCAAAAGGGCATCGGACCGGGGTCGAAGGTCGGCGTGGTCGGCCTGGGTGGGATCGGGCACATGGCGGTAAAGCTCGCGGTTGCGCTGGGGGCGGAGGTCACCGTGATCACCACTTCACCCGGCAAGGTCGCCGATGCGCGCGCTCTGGGCGCGCACGACGTGCTGCTGTCGAGCGATGCGGCGGCGATGGCGGCGAAGTTCAACAGCTTCGACCTGATCATCGACACCATCCCCTCGCGCCACGACGTCAATCCCTACCTGATGTTGCTTGGCCGCAACGGCGTGCTGACCCCGGTCGGTGCGCTCGACCTGCTCGAGCCGATCCACGGTGCGCTGCTGGCGCGCAACCACCGCTCTATCACCAATTCGCTGATGGGCGGCCTGGCCGAAACCCAGGCGCTGCTTGACTTCTGCGCCGAGCATCAAGTCCTGCCCGAATGCGAGATGATCGCCATGTCAGAGGTCAACACGGCCTTTGCCCGGATGCAGGCGAACGACGTCAAGTACCGCTTCGTGATCGACATGGCGACGCTGGCCTAGGGCGCGGCGTCCGGTCCGTGCTCGTCAGGCGTGGGTCATTCTCGACACGAGTCCGCACCTTCGTTCTGCCGTGATGGCAATCGGGGGTGCGGATCCGTTTTCTACGGCTGCGCGGCGGGTTGCGCAGCGACTGGTGCGGGCGGTCGATAGGGGTCGGGGGTGCCCATCGGAATCAGCGGATAGCGGACCAGGCTCTGTTCGAAGTCGCGGACGATCTTCAGCACGGGCGCGATCACCCAGGATTCGCCGCTGAACTTGTCCTCGTCCTCCTGCGGATTGGTATAGAGGTTCACCAGCAGCGGTACATTCCGGCGCTCGGCGGTGGAACGCATGGTATCCTGCTTGTAGAAATGCACCTTGTAATTGCGCCATTTCACCGCTTGCAGCCGGTTGCCGCACCAGATTGGGAAACCCTCGCGCGGGGATTTGGCACTGCGCCCGGTCAGAAACGCGGTCAGGTCGATACCGTCGACCGGCCGGTCATCGGGAATCTTGGCCCCGCCAATCGCGGCCAGCGTGGCGAAGAGGTCGGCGCCGTGGGCAATCTCGTTGCTGACCCCGCCGGACGCGATCCGCCCGGGCCAGCGCAGGATCATCGGCACGCGGATCCCGCCTTCAAGCGCCGTGAAATACTGCCCGCGCCAGGGGCCGGACCAGCCGTCCCACGGCTTGATGAACTCTCCGCCGTTGTCGCTGGTGAAGATGACCAGGGTATTCTCGCCCAGGCCCAACCGGTCGAGCGCATCGAGCATGGTGCCGACGTTGGCATCCATTTCGGTCAGCATATCGGCCCATTCGCCGTTGCCGGTCTTGCCCGCGAAGCGCGGATTGGCGAGCGTCGGCAGATGTGGCTGGGTGAAGAAGGCGCAAGCCAGGAAGGGCTGTGTGCCGCGTCGCGCCTCTTCCATGAAGCGGACCGTGCGCTTGGTAACCTCGCCATCGATCAGGCGGCGCTGCTCGAGGTCATAGGTCGCGACGGTGCGGTTCTTCTCGCCGCGCCGGCCTTCAAGGATCGGCTCGGGCGGAATGATCGCCGGATCGTAGCCAGGCGAGTCCAGCCACATCGCTTCGTCGGTGGTGCGCGGGATCCCGTACCATTCGTCGAACCCGCGGTTGTTGGGCAGGCGCTCCTCGATGCTGCCCAGGTGCCACTTGCCGAACAGCCCGGTGCGATAGCCCGCGCTCGACAAGGCATCGCCCAGCGTGACTTCCCACCGCGTCAGTCCCTCGGGCACGCCGCCGAACGGCACGGCGTACGTGCCCGAACGGATCGCGAAGCGGCCGGTCATGATGCTGGAGCGGCTGGGGGTGCACTGCGTTTCCATGTTCATGTTGGTCAGTCGCAGCCCTTCGGCGGCCAGCCGGTCGATCCGCGGAGTGGGGGCGCCGCGCGTCGCGCCGCCCCCATAGACCCCCAGTTCGCCATAGCCGAGGTTGTCGGCCATGATGAACAGGATGTTGGGCCGCTTCGTCATTGGCCCGCTTGCAGCGGCGGCGCGTGGCAGCCCAAGACTTGCCGGCACGGCCGCCATGGCCTTGATGATCGTCCTGCGATCTTGCGGCATTTCGGCCAATCTCCCGTCCGTCTGACCAGGACGCTACTAGAAGCGCGTCCCCACGGAAACGCCAAAGGTGCGCGGCGCGCTGATGTGATTGTAGTCGAGGCCGAAGCCCGACATCAGGTCGCCGCGAATAGTGTAGTAGAAGGCGTTGGTCAGGTTCTTGACCCAGGCACTGGCGTTCCACCGACCATTGTCGGATTCCCAGCGGAGTTGCCCCGAGACCTCGGCGTGGGGCGGCTGCCAGAGACGGGGGAGGTTGACGAGTTCGAAGTAGTGCGA
>JAFEEP010000260.1 GCA_018241045.1 Pseudomonadota bacterium
CAACTTCTTCGAGCGGGCGAGCGGCGCGCGGATGCACAGTGCATGGTTCCGTCCCGGCGGGGTCCATCAGGATGTGCCGCAGGCGCTGCTCGACGATATCGACGCCTGGCTCGACACGCGGCTGAAGCCACTGTTCGAAGACGCGATGAGCCTGGTTGTCGACAACCGCATCTTCAAGCAGCGGAACGTCGACATCGCCCTCGTCAGCAAGGAAGACGCGCTGGCCTGGGGCTTCTCCGGCCCGATGATCCGCGCAGCGGGTATCCCGTGGGATCTGCGCAAGAGCCAGCCCTACGACGTCTATGACCGGATGGATTTCGAAATCCCGGTCGGCACCCGCTCGGACTGCTACGACCGCTTCATGGTTCGCGTGGAAGAAGTGCGCCAGTCGGCCCGCATCATCCGCCAGTGCATCGCCGAAATGCCCTCCGGCCCCGTCTGCTCGGACGACCGCAAGGTCAGCCCGCCCAAGCGGGCCGAGATGAAAAGCTCGATGGAAAGCCTGATCCATCACTTCAAGCTTTACACCGAAGGCTTCCACGTTCCCGAGGGCGAGGTCTACGTCGCCACCGAAAGCCCCAAGGGCGAATTCGGGGTCTATCTGGTCAGCGACGGCAGCAACAAGCCCTATCGCTGCAAGATCCGCCCGACCGCGTTCAGCCACCTTCAGGCGATGGATTTCATGTGCAAGGGCCATATGCTCCCCGACGCGACCGCCATCCTCGGCGCGATCGACGTGGTGTTCGGGGAGTGCGACCGCTGATGGCCTATCGCCTCGAAATCGCCACCCAGATGATCGCGCACTACAACGCGCAGGATGCCGACGCCTATGTCGCGCTGATGACCGAGGACGCCTGCGAAGCAAGCTATCGCGGCGCTGTTTTGCGCGAGGGCAAGGAAGGCGTGCGCGAAGGGCTTGAAAAGATGTTCGCGGAGTTTCCCGGGAATCGGGCGGAGATCGTATCCGGCTATCACCTCGGCGACTATGCCGTGCTGCATGAAAAGGTCTGGCGTTCGGCCGCGTCCGAGCCGTTTGAAGTCATGTCGATTTACAGTTTCGAGGGCGACAAGTGCTCTCGCGTGGAGTTCGTGCGCTAATGGCTGCTCGTCACCTCGAACCCGATACCGCGGAATTGCGCGCGCGCTGGGGCAACTTCGCCTTCACCAAGGCGTGGGAAGCCAAGGCCAGAACCGCGATCGCCAAGTATCCCGACGGGCGCCAGCGCTCGGCGGTGATGGCGCTGCTCGACTTTGCCCAGCGTCAGATCGGTGAGGAAACCAACACCCAGGGCTGGGTGCCGATCCCGGTGATGGAATATATCGCCAAGTATCTCGACATGCCGGTGATCCGGGTGGTCGAGGTGGCGACGTTCTACACGATGTACAACCTTGTCCCGGTGGGCAGGTTCCACGTCCAGGTCTGCGGCACCACGCCGTGTATGCTGCGCGGGTCGGACGCGATCATGCAGGCCTGCAAGAATCGCGGGATGCGCAAGGGCCACACCAGCGACGACGGGCTGTGGACGCTGACCGAGGTGGAATGCATGGGGAACTGCTCGTCAGCCCCGATGGTCCAGATCAACGACGACAATTACGAGGACCTGACGCCCGAACGGCTTGACGCGGTACTCGATGCGCTCGCTGCAGGAAAGGCGCCCAAGCCGGGAACGCAGGAGCCGGGTCGTCATACGGTTGAACCCCTGGGCGGACCAACCACGCTCAAGGCGATGGTCAAGGCCAATTTCGACTACCGGAAGGAGTGGTAAGCCATGTCACTCCAGGACAAGGACCGCATCTTCACCAATCTCTATGGCTATCAGTCATGGGACCTAAAGGCCGCGCGCAAGCGGGGCGATTGGGATGATACCAAGGCGCTGCTCGCACGCGGACAGGACGCGATCATCGACGAGATGAAGGCGAGCGGCCTGCGCGGGCGCGGCGGGGCCGGTTTCCCGACCGGGCTCAAGTGGTCGTTCATGCCCAAGGAAAGCAAGGACGGTCGTCCCAGCTTCCTGGTGATCAATGCCGACGAGTCCGAACCCGGCAGTTGCAAGGACCGCGAGATCATCCGCCACGATCCGCACAAGCTGATCGAGGGCGCGCTGGTGGCGGGTTACGCGATGCGCGCGCGCGCCGCCTACATCTATATCCGCGGCGAATACATCCGCGAAGCGCAGGTGCTCGAAGCGGCGGTGCAGGAAGCCTATGACGCCGGGCTGATCGGCAAGAACGCCTGCAAGAGCGGCTACGATTTCGACGTCTTCGTCCATCGCGGCGCGGGGGCCTACATCTGCGGCGAAGAAACCGCGATGATCGAAAGCCTCGAGGGCAAGAAGGGCCAGCCCCGCCTCAAGCCGCCGTTCCCGGCGGGCGCCGGGCTCTATGGCTGCCCAACCACGGTCAACAACGTCGAATCGATCGCGGTCGCCCCCACGATCCTGCGGCGCGGCGCGGCGTGGTTCGCCAGCTTCGGGCGCGAGAACAACAAGGGCACCAAGCTGTTCCAGATCAGCGGGCACGTCGAAAAGCCCTGCGTGGTCGAGGAAGCGATGTCGATCCCGTTCTCCGAATTGATCGAGAAGCACTGCGGCGGCATCACCGGCGGGCGTGACAATCTGCTGGCGGTGATCCCCGGCGGCTCCTCGGTTCCGCTGGTACCGGCGGCAGAGATCTGGGACGCGCCGATGGACTTCGACGGGCTGCGCGCGGTCGGCTCGGGCCTTGGCACCGCAGCGGTGATCGTGATGGACAAGTCGACCGACATCGTCCGCGCGATCAGCCGCCTGTCGCACTTCTACATGCACGAAAGCTGCGGTCAGTGCACCCCGTGCCGCGAAGGCACCGGTTGGATGTACCGAGTGATGGAGCGCCTGCGCACCGGCGATGCCGCGGTCGAGGAAATCGATATGCTCCAGCAGGTCACCAAGCAGGTTGAAGGCCACACCATCTGTGCGCTGGGCGACGCGGCTGCATGGCCGATCCAGGGCCTGATCAAGCACTTCCGGCCCGAACTGGAGCGCCGGATTGCCGAACATGACGCGATGCGGGAGGCGGCGGAGTGAGGAAAACCTTTGCAGTTATCGCTGCCATCGCGTTGGCATCAACTGGCGCCAGAGCGCAGGATATCGACGCCCTAAAAATGTCGTTGAATGATAGCAGATTAGTACCTCGTGACGCAGCAGCAATCGGGTTTGTTTCTCGCCTGGGAAAGTGTCTTGCTGTGCGTGCCAAGGCTAACATTTTAGCGTTTGAGCCGAGAAGCGCGAAAAGCAATAGCGGCCTTATTGAACTCACTTTGAGTGATGTTGGGTGTGGGTCTTTTCGGGATAATACCCGATATTCATCGATATATTTGCGGGGGCCGATTGCTGAGGCATACCTTGGTAGATTGGGTGCGCAAAAGAAGATGACTAAATCGGAACTCCGTATTTACGCTGAGCCTTCTGCCGAGCAATTGAAGAATATGCCGTCGGATGTCAGGACCGACGTAGTTTTGGTTTCAATGGGTGCTTGTGTCGATAAGGCTGACCATAGCGGGACGCTACGAATCTTTGACACTGAGGTGGGCAGCCATGATGAGACCGAGGCATTCCGAACAATAACTCCGGCGCTTTCTGGATGTGTTCCTCCGGGTGTTCAATTGAGTTTTTCGAAATTTGAACTGCGGGGCTATTTGGCTGAAGGTGCGTTTCGGAACGCAGTTCAAAGTATGTCGGCAGGTAGGTCATAATGCCTAAAGTCACCGTAGACGGCGTCGAACTCGAAGTTCCGCAGGGCGCGACTGTCCTGCAGGCGTGCGAGCTGGCGGGGAAGGAAATCCCCCGGTTTTGCTATCATGAGCGCCTTTCCATCGCCGGCAACTGCCGGATGTGCCTGGTCGAGGTGGCTCCCGGGCCGCCCAAGCCGCAGGCGTCGTGCGCGCTGCCGGCCAGCGAAGGCCAGGTGATCCGCACCGACAGCGAAATGGTCAAGAAGGCGCGCGAGGGGGTGATGGAGTTCCTGCTCATCAACCACCCGCTCGATTGCCCGATCTGCGACCAGGGCGGCGAATGCGACTTGCAGGACCAGTCGATTGCCTATGGCCGCGGCGCCTCGCGCTTCCACGAAGCCAAGCGCGCGGTCACCGAAAAGTACATGGGGCCGCTGATCAAGACCACGATGACGCGGTGCATCCAGTGCACCCGCTGCGTGCGTTTCAGCGAGGAAGTGGCCGGGGTCGATGAAATCGGCGCGCTCTATCGCGGCGAGAACATGCAGATCACGACCTATCTGGAACGGGCGGCCAAGCACGAGCTTTCCGCCAACGTGATCGACCTGTGCCCAGTCGGCGCACTGACCAGCGGGCCTTATGCGTTCGAGGCGCGGCCGTGGGAGCTGAAGAAGACGCTGTCGATCGACGTCAGCGATGCGCTCGGCTCGAACGTCCGGCTCGATAGCCGCGGGCGCGAGGTGCTGCGCATCCTGCCGCGCGTCAACGACGACGTGAACGAGGAATGGCTGTCCGACAAGGGCCGATACATGGTCGACGGACTGACCCGCCGCCGTCTTGACCGCCCGTGGATTCGCCGCGACGGCAAGCTTGATGCCGCGACCTGGGAAGAGGCCTTCGCCGCCGTGGCGAAGATCAATCCGGGCAAGTCGATCGCGGTGGTCGCGGGCGACATGGTCGATTGCGAGACGATGTTCGCGGCGAAGAAGCTGGCCGGGGCGCTGGGTTCCACCCTGCTTGAAGGGCGTCAGACCGGGCTGGACTACGATTGCTCCAACCTCGCCGCGGTCAACTTCAATTCGGGCCTTGCCGGAATCGAAGAGGCCGATGCGCTGCTGATCGTCGGCAGCCACGTCCGCTGGGAAGCTGCCGTTCTCAACGCCCGCCTGCGCAAGATCGCCAAGCGCGGAGGCAAGGTGTTCCTGATCGGGCCGGAGTGGGAAACCACCTATCCTGCGACGTTCCTGGGCAACGATTTGTCCGTGCTGGACAAGTTGCCCAAAGCGGTGACCGATGCCTTCAAGGCTGCGCAGCGCCCGGCGCTGATCCTTGGCGGAGCGGGGCTGGGCAGGGGCGCGCTGGGCGCGTGCCTCGCCTTTGCCGAGCAGTTCAAGCTGGTGCGCGACGGGTGGAACGGGTTCAACGTCCTCCACATGGCGGCAAGCCGCATGGGCGGGCTGATGCTCGGTTATGCGCAGAAGGGCGGCATTGCCGATCTGGTCGCGACCAAGCCCAAGCTGCTGCTGTCGCTCGGTGCGGACGAGGTGGATTACACGAAGTTCGCCGACTCGATGATCGTCTATGTCGGTCACCACGGCGACAAGGGCGCCCATGCGGCGGACATCATCCTGCCCGCCGCGGCGTTCAGCGAAAAGCCGGGCACCTACGTCAATACCGAAGGCCGGGTGCAACTTGCCGACAAGGCGGTCTTTGCCCCCGGTGACGCGCGTGAGGACTGGACGGTGCTGCGTGCGCTGGCCGATGCGCTGGGCGTTTCGGTCGGCTTCGACAGCTTCGACCAGCTTCGCGCCGCAATGACCGCCGAAGTGCCCGCGCTGGGCCGCGAAGGCTTGGCCGACTACGGCGGGCTGCCCAAAGCAGGCAAGGGCGCCAAGGCCAACGGCGTGATCGAGGGTTATCCGATCAAGGACTTCTACCTCACCAACCCGATCGCCCGCGCCAGCGAGACGATGCAGCGCTGCTCGGCAGAACTGCTCCACGGTGAAGTATTCGCGGAGGCCGCGGAATGACCGCTTTCTTCCAACAATGGATGCCCTACGACTGGGCCTGGGCGCTGGCGACGATCTGCGGAATCCTGCTGATCGCCCTGCCGCTGATGCTCGCCGTGGCGATGATCATCTACGTCGACCGCAAGGTTTGGGCGGCGATGGCGCTGCGGCGCGGGCCCAACGTGGTCGGACCGTGGGGCTTGCTCCAGTCCTTCGCCGACGGATTGAAGGTGTTCCTGCAGGAAACCATCGTTCCCTCGGCTGCGAACAAGGGCCTGTTCCTGATCGCGCCAATCATCACCTTCACCGTCGCCCTGATGGCCTGGGCGGTGATCCCGTTCAATTCGGGGGCGGTGCTGGCGGACATCAACGTCGGGCTGCTCTACATCCTCGCGATCTCGTCGCTGGGGGTTTACGGCGTGATCATCGCCGGTTGGGCGTCCAACTCGAAATACCCGTTCTATTCCGCAATGCGCGCATCGGCGCAGATGATTTCCTACGAAGTCAGCATCGGCTTCATCCTGATCTGCGTGGTGATGTGGGCGGGCAGCTTCAACCTCAACACGATCGTCCATGCGCAACAGAGCCACGTCGGACCGTTCAACGGTTTCGTGTTCAACCCGCTGCTGTTCCCGATGTGGGTGATGTTCCTGATCTCGAGCATGGCCGAGACCGCGCGCACCCCGTTCGACCTGACCGAGGCGGAGAGCGAACTCGTCGCCGGGTACCAGACCGAATATTCCAGCATGAGCTTCGCGCTCTACTGGCTGGGCGAATATGCCAACGTCCTGTTGATGTGCGCGCTCAACGCGGTGCTGTTCTGGGGCGGTTGGCTGCCATTGGTGGACTGGGCGCCGCTTTACTGGATCCCCGGATGGCTGTGGCTGTTCGCCAAGATCTTCATGTTCTTCTTCATCTTCTCGTGGGTCAAGGCCACGGTCCCGCGCTATCGCTATGACCAGCTGATGCGCCTGGGCTGGAAGGTGTTCCTCCCCCTTTCGCTGCTCTTCGTCGTGTTGGTGAGCGGCTGGCTGATGCTCAAGAGGTACGGCGTATGACTGTCGGGCAGCTCATCAAGAGCTTCACCCTGTGGGAGTTCGTGAAGGCGCACTGGCTGACCTTGAAGTATTTCTTCAGGCCCAAGGCGACGATCAACTACCCGTTCGAGAAGAACCCGCTCTCGCCCCGCTTTCGCGGCGAACACGCGCTGCGCCGTTATCCCAACGGCGAGGAACGCTGCATCGCCTGCAAGCTGTGCGAGGCGGTGTGTCCGGCCCAGGCGATCACCATCGAGGCCGAGCCGCGCGATGACGGCAGCCGCCGCACCACGCGCTACGACATCGACATGACCAAATGCATCTACTGCGGCTTCTGCCAGGAAGCCTGCCCGGTCGATGCCATCGTCGAGGGGCCGAACTTCGAATACGCGACCGAAACGCGCGAGGAGCTGCTCTACGACAAGGCCAAGCTGCTCGCCAACGGGGACAAGTGGGAGCGGGCGATTGCCGCGAACCTTGAAGCCGATGCGCCGTATCGCTAGGGGGCCGCAGCCATGATCCAGGTGTTCGCCTTCTATTTGTTCGCTGCGCTGACCTGCATAGCAGGCGCCGTGACGATCCTTGCCCGCAACCCGGTCCATTCGGTGCTGTGGCTGATCCTCGCATTTTTCAACGCGGCCGGCCTGATGGTGCTGGCCGGGGCCGAGTTCATCGCCATGCTGCTGGTGATCGTCTACGTCGGCGCGGTCGCGGTGCTGTTCCTGTTCGTGGTGATGATGCTCGACATCGACTTCGCCGAACTGCGCGCCGGGTTCATTCGCAATTTCCCTCTTGGCCTGCTGCTCGCGGTGGTCCTGCTGGTAGAAATGGGCGTCGGCATCGGCGCGTGGAGCGTCGGCGGGATCACGCTGGGCACGCCCGATGGCAGCGCAGCGACGCCTGCGGGTGCCTCCAACATCGAGGCGATCGGGATGCTGCTCTACAGCAAGTACCTGTTCCTCTTTGAAGCCGCCGGCGTGCTGCTGCTCGTCGCCATGGTCGGCGCGATCGTGCTGACGCACCGCCAGCGCAGCGGCGTGCGCGGCCAGAACGTGTCGAGGCAGATCGCCCGCCGTCCGGACGAAGCGACGGTCAACGTCAAGCCCGAGATCGGGCAGGGGGTTACGCTATGATCGGTATCGGACACTATGTGACCGTCAGCTCGATCCTGTTCGTGCTGGGAGTGCTGGGGATAGCCCTCAACCGCAAGAACGTGATCATCCTGCTGATGGCGATCGAGCTGATCCTGCTCGCGGTCAACATCAACCTGGTGGCGTTCTCAAGCTATCTGCACGACCTGACCGGCCAGATTTTCGCGATGTTCGTACTTACCGTGGCGGCGGGCGAAGCTGCGGTCGGGCTGGCCATTCTCGTCATCTATTTCCGTGATCGCGGCACCATCGCGGTCGACGACGTCGACAACCTGAAGGGGTAAGGTACCAGTGGATCCGATCCTCTTCATCGTATTCCTGCCGCTGCTCGCCGCAATCGTGGCGGGCCTGGGCAACCGGGCGCTGGGCAACGTCGCGGCAAAGTCGGTGACCACCGGCGCGCTGTTCATCGCCTGCGCGCTGTCGTGGCCGATCTTCATCAAGTTCCTTGGCGGCCATGCCGAAGCGCAGGTCGTGCCGGTGCTGCAATGGGTGCAGTCTGGCGCGCTGCGGTTCGACTGGGCGCTGCGGGTCGATACCCTGACCGCCGTGATGCTGGTGGTGGTGACTTCGGTTTCGGCGCTGGTTCATCTCTATTCGTGGGGCTACATGGCCGACGACCCGGATCAGCCGCGGTTCTTCGCATATCTCAGCTTGTTCACCTTCGCCATGCTGATGCTGGTGACTGCCGACAACCTCGTCCAGATGTTCTTCGGCTGGGAAGGAGTGGGGCTGGCGAGCTACCTGCTGATCGGGTTCTGGTTCAAGAAACCCTCGGCCAGCGCGGCGGCGATCAAGGCCTTTGTGGTCAACCGCGTGGGTGACCTTGGCTTCA
>JAFEEP010000261.1 GCA_018241045.1 Pseudomonadota bacterium
ACTTCTCGGGCGGCGACGGCGCCGAGGACATCGTCATGCGCGACGCCGCGCGCGGGATCTACAAGCGGGTGATCGTCAAGAACGACCGGCTGATCGGCGCGGTACTCTATGGCGATACCGCCGACGGATCGTGGTATTTCGACCTGCTGCGCAAGGGCGAGAACATCGCCGCCATCCGCGAGGCGCTGATCTTCGGCCAGGCATTCGCCCAGGGTGGCGCCCTGGCGGACCCTAGTGCCGCCGTTGCCGCCCTTTCCGATGATGCGGAGATCTGCGGCTGCAACGGCGTTTCCAAGGGCAAGGTGGTCGAAACGATCAAGGCCGGGGCTTGCAGCCTCGACGCGGTGCGCGGGGCCTGCAAGGCATCGGCATCATGCGGAAGCTGCACAGGGCTGGTCGAGAGCCTGCTCCGCCTGACGCTGGGCGACGAGGTCGAGAGCGGGCCGAAGACGCTATGCAAGTGCACCAGCTTCACCCATTCCGACGTGCGCCGCCTGATCGTGGACAAGCGACTGAAGCTGATCCCGCAGGTGATGCAGGAACTGGGCTGGTCGAGCCCCGATGGCTGCGCAAGCTGCCGCCCGGCGCTCAACTACTACCTGCTTTGCGCCTGGCCCGGCGACTATGTCGATGACCAGCAAAGCCGCTTCGTCAACGAACGGATGCACGCAAACATCCAGAAGGACGGCACCTATTCGGTGGTCCCGCGGATGTGGGGCGGCCTGACCAATCCCACTGAACTGCGCGCGATCGCTGACGTGGTCGAGAAGTACAACGCACCGATGGTCAAGGTCACCGGCGGGCAGCGGCTCGACATCTTCGGGATCAGGAAGGAGGACCTGCCCGCGGTCTGGGCTGATCTAAATGCAGCAGGCATGGTTTCGGGCCACGCCTATGGCAAGTCGCTTCGCACCGTGAAGACCTGCGTGGGCAGCGAATGGTGCCGTTTCGGCACCCGGGATTCAACCGGCCTCGGGGTGAAGATCGAGCGGATGACTTGGGGTTCGTGGATGCCGCACAAGTTCAAGATCGCGGTCAGCGGTTGCCCGCGCAATTGCGCCGAGGCGACGATCAAGGACTTCGGCGTGATCTGCGTCGATTCGGGCTACGAGCTGCACGTTGGCGGCAACGGCGGGATCAAGGTTCGCGCCACCGACCTGTTGTGCAAGGTCGAGAGCGAGGAGCAGGCGATGGACGTTTGCGCCGCCTTCATCCAGCTTTATCGCGAGGAAGCCTGGTATCTGGAGCGGACCGCACCGTGGATCGAGCGGGTCGGGCTCGATCACGTGAAGGCCGCGTTGTTCGACAACGACCAGTCGGTCCCGGTGCTAGCCGCGCGGTTCCGCTACTCGCAGCAGTTCATGCAGGACGATCCCTGGGCCAGGCGCGCCGCGGGCGAGGAATCCGAACTGCACCAGCACATCGCGGAAGTGAGGCCCTATGCCCCGCGAGCCCGCCCCCTGGAGTTTGCGAAATGATCGGTGATTGGCTCGATATCGGCCCGGTAAGCCAGATCTCCCCCGGCAACGCCCGTACTCTGCCGGTGCTGGGCGGGGAGGAGATCGCGGTGTTCCACACCCTCGACAACCGCTTCTACGCGCTGGTCAACCGCTGCCCGCACAAGGCGGGGCCGCTGAGCCAGGGAATCGTCCACGGCAACGTGGTGACCTGCCCGCTGCACAACTGGAACATCTCGCTCAAGACCGGCGAGGCGCTGGGCGATGACAAGGGCTGCGTGCCGACCATCCCGCTCAAGGTCGACGCGGGACGCATCTATCTGCTGCGCGAGGCGGTGCTGGGCAGGAGGGCGGCCTGATGCGCGAGGTTCGCACCACCTGCGCCTATTGCGGGGTCGGCTGCGGCATCCGCGCAACGGTGACGGGCGAACGCTCGGTCATGATCCGGGGTGATGGCGATCACCCGGCGAATTTCGGGCGGCTGTGCTCCAAGGGCACTCACCTTGGCGAGACGGTTGGGCTTGAAGGCCGATTGCTCCACCCGATGATTGGCGATCAGCGCGCGACATGGGATGAAGCCCTGGACCTTGCCGCGCGGAGGATGCGCCAATGCATCGCCCAACATGGGCCGGACAGTGTCGCCTTCTACGTTTCGGGGCAATTGCTGACCGAAGACTACTACGTCGCCAACAAGCTGATGAAGGGCTTCATCGGCAGCGGCAACATCGACACAAACAGCCGCCTGTGCATGGCCAGTGCCGTCGCCGCCCACAACCGCGCCTTTGGTGAGGACGTGGTGCCCTGCACCTATTACGATCTCGATCAGGCGGACCTGATCCTGCTGGTCGGATCGAACACCGCCTGGTGCCACCCGGTGATCTGGCAGCGGATCGAGGCGGCGCGGGCTGCGCGCGGGACCAAACTGGTGGTGATCGACCCGCGCCGCACCGAGACCGCCGAACAGGCCGACCTTCACGTCGCCGTCGCGCCCGATGGCGACGTCGCCCTGTTCAACGCCCTGCTGGCGGAAATGCGCGATCGGCGGTTGCTCGATACAGCGTTCCTCGACGGTCGATGCGTGGCGCCGGACGGGTTCATCGACGCACTCTGCCCCAACGATCCGGGCGTGCCCTCTCCAACCTTCGCCGCGCTGGCCGATCTGGTCGCAGCCCATCCACGCATGATCACCTTGTTCAGCCAGGGCGCCAACCAGTCGCGCAGCGGGACGGACAAGGGCAACGCGATCATCAACCTTCATCTCGCAACGGGGCGGATCAACCGTCCGGGCACGGGGCCATTCTCGATCACCGGCCAGCCCAACGCCATGGGTGGGCGCGAGGTGGGTGGGCTGACCAACACGCTGGCGTGCCACCTCGGTTTTTCCCCGAGTGAGCGCGCCGACGTGGCGGAGTTCTGGAACGCCCCCAACATCTGCTCCGGTCCCGGACTCAAGGCGGTGGACCTGTTCCGCGCGGTCCATGACGGACGGATCAAATTCCTGTGGGTCATGGCAACCAACCCGGCGGTGTCGATGCCCGATGCCGGCTTCGTGCGCGAGGCGCTGGCCCGCTGCGAGACGCTGGTTGTCTCCGACGTGATCGCCGATACCGACACCGCCCGCCTCGCTCACGTGCGCCTGCCTGCGCAGGCCTGGGGCGAGAAAGACGGCACGGTGACCAATTCGGAACGCCGGATCAGCCGCCAGCGCGCGCTGTTCCCCGCGCCCGGCGAGACGCGGGCCGACTGGGCGATCCTGTGCCAGTTTGCGGCACGGATGGGCTGGAAGGACGCCTTCGCCTTCTCCGGCCCGGCCGCAATCTTTCGCGAATATGCGGCGATGACCGCGCTCGGCACGCGCCACGGCAGGGCGCTCGACCTGTCGCGTCATGCGGGTCCGACAGACGCGGACTACAATCGGCTCGAACCCTTCATCTGGGGCGGTGCCCACCCCTTCGCCTGCCGGTTCAGCCATGGTGATGGCAAGGCGCGGCTGGTGGCGGTCACCCCCGCCAAACCGGTGACGGATGAGGCACTCCCGCTTCGCCTCAACACCGGGCGCTACCGCGATCAGTGGCACACCATGACCCGCACCGGCCTGTCACCCACGCTGTCCCAGCATCGGCGCGAGGCATTGCTCGAGGTGCACCCTGACGATGCCATTCGCCACGCCCTCGTCGATGGCGGACTGGCACGTGTGACCACGGCGGCAGGTGACGCGGTATTCCGCGTATCGGTCACCGACAGCCAGCGTCCCGGCGAACTGTTCGTGCCGATGCACTGGACCGACGCGTTTGCAGGAGAGGCCCGCGCCAACCGGCTGCCCCTGGGTGAAACCGACCCGATCTCGGGCCAGCCCGGGTTCAAGAACACGCCGTGCAAGGTCGAGCCTGTCGCTCCCGACTGGTACGCCTTCCTGGTCTGCCGCCACGCGTCGGACCTGCCGCGGATGACCTATTGGAGCCGGTCGCGGATCGCACAGGGCTGGCTCCACGAGCTTGCCGGAATGGGCGAGATTCCGGTCGAGATCCTGCTCCCCCGTGGCGAGCGGCTGGAGGCGGTCGACCGCGTTCGCGGGGTCCGCCGCTCGGTGGTGCTGGGCGCCGATGGCACGCTCGAGGCCGCATTGTTTGTCACCCGCTCCGACGAATTGCCCTCGCGCGACTGGATCGCCACGCAGTTGGGGGCAGAGGCCAGCGGACTTGAACTTCTGGCGGGCCGACCGGCCCGACCGCAACCTGATCGTGGCGTGCTGGTCTGCGTCTGCCTGGGAATCGGCACCAACGTCATTCGCCAGGCCGCTTGTGCCGGGGCGGCGACCGTCGCTGCCGTGAGTGCCGCCACGGGGGCCGGAAGCAATTGCGGGTCGTGTCGTCCGGCGATTGCGCGACTGCTTCGGGACAGCCTGCAGGACAGCATGGAGGCCGCAGAATGACAAACACGCACCACGCCGATTTTCCCTGTGGCATGGTCTGGCTGGTCGGCGCCGGACCGGGCGACCCCGACCTGCTGACCCGCAAGGCCGAACGCCTGATCCGTGCCGCGACCGTGGTGTTTCACGATGCCCTGGTCGGCCCCGGGGTGCTCGATCTGGTTGCACCCGCGACCCGGCTGGTTCCCGTCGGCAAGCGCTCTGGGCGCCATTCGAGGGATCAGGCCACGATCGACCGGTTGATCGTCGCCGCCGCGCTAGCGGGCGAGCGGGTGGTTCGGCTCAAGGGCGGCGATCCCTCGATATTCGGACGCGTCACCGAGGAACTCGATGCCTGTCGCGAAGCAGGCGTGCCGGTCGCAGTCTGCCCCGGTATTACCGCCGCCAGCGCCGCGGCGGCGAGCCTGGCCCGCTCGCTGACGCTGCGCGGCATCGCCCGCAAGCTGGCTTTCATCACCGCCCACGCCCGCGCCGGCGAGGCTTTGGAGATCGACTGGCCACGGCTCGCCGATCCGGGTGCGACGCTCGCGATCTACATGGGCAAGACCGCAGCGAAAGAGATCGCGCGCGGCCTGGGTGATGCGGGACTTCCCGGAGATACCCCGGTCACCCTGGTCGAGAGCGCCAGCCTTCCCGTCGAACGGCACGTCTCGACCCGGCTGGACCTGCTACCTCTCGCCGCGCGGACGCTGGGCGATGGACCTGTCCTGCTGCTGGTGGGCGAGGCGATGCGTCCTGCCGCGCGAGCGAAAGTCCACACGGAGTCCGACACGATGGTAAGCTCGGGCGCGGTGGGTGCCGGATCGGTGACGCTGGCCTAGGCGCCGCCAATGGGCACGCCGCGTCATGCGATCATCGCTATTGGACAGAACCGGCAATCAGCTCGCGCGTACGGTCATGATTTCAGCCAGGACCGAGGCAGCGACCTCCCACGGCGCCTTGCCGCAGCGCCCTAGTCCGATCGGGGCATGGATTGTCGCGATCTGTTCGGACGACAGCCCGGCGCGCGCGAGGCGCTGGCGTCGCGCCGCGACCCGGCCGGTCGAACCAAGCACGCCGACATAGCCCGCACCCGCTTTGGCAGCGAGGATCAGCGCGAGATCGTCGACTTCGTCAGCGTGCGTTGCACTCACCAGCGCGGTCCAGCGATCCATGGGCCGGGCGGCGAAGGCCTCGCCCAGAGGCTCTCGGCGATAACCGATCTGCGCGAGGGGCGGCGCGCTCGGCGGCCCCTGCGGGCGGAACAGCGTCGTCTCGAACCCCGACAGCGCGGTCAGGCGGGCAATCGCCAGCGCGATCGGATCGCCGCCGACGACAAAGGCCTGCCACACGGGATCGAGGCGGATGGCATAGGCCGCATTGGCCAGATCACCCCGCTCCTCGCCGACCCGGCGCTGCTGTCCGTCGCTCGCCAGCCAGGCCGGGCGGCGGCTGTCCGCCAGGGCAAGCAATCCAGCGATCGCACCGTCATCGGGCGCGATCCGTTCGAGCAGGATCTCGATCCGTCCGCCGCAGACCAGCCGCACGTCGATCCACGGACTGCCCTCGCCATAGACCAGCCGCCGCGGCGCGCCGTCGGCCAGCACCACAGCGGCGTGGTTGGCGACGTCGGCCTCGAGGCATCCGCCCGAAAAATAGCCGGTCGCTGCCGCCCCGTCGAACACCATCTGGGTGCCAATGGGGCGCGGCGCCGCCCCGGACAGTCCGGTCAGGGTGGCCAGGACGACGCTGCGCCCACCTCGCGACGCCTCGCGCAGGGCGGGCCGGACATCGGCAATCCAGCCAAAAGTGGGCCAGTCTGCGTCGTTAAGCTGCATGATCCGTCGCTGTCAGAACCCCGATTCGGCCGAGATCATGCAATACAACATGGCAATCGACAGCAGCGTATTGGTGCGCGAGAAAATCATCGCACGGGTCGCGGCCCTGGCCTTGGCGGCATCCTCGGCCGGTTCGACCTGCCCTTTCGTACGGGCTGGGAAAATCAGGCGAGGTCAGCGGGGCGGTCGATGTCGGCAAGCTGGGTCGCATCGGCCGCGACGAGCCTTGCCCCGAGCAGCAGTTCCCGCGCGCCGTGATCGCCCGTCTGCATGGCGAGCGCGGCAAATTGTGCGCGGGCGAACAGTGCGGGCGGCATCGGCTGGCCATCGCGCGACGAGGCAACAATCGGTGCGGCCGCCGGATCGAAGGCGTCGAGCAGTGCCATGAGATGCCCGGTGGGAACGCGCGGCATATCGGCAAGGCAGACCAGCGCCGCCGCGCACCGCTCGGGCACTGCCGCGATCCCCAGCGCCAGCGAGCGCGAAAGTCCTCGCTGTGGCGCGAGGTTGTCGGCCACGACGAACCCTGCTTCGGCAAGCAGGTCGGATACGCGCGCGTCGCAACAGACCGCGATCAGCGCGCCGAACCCCATCCCTGCCAAACGCCGGGCGATGTGATTGACCAGCGGTACGCCATCGATCGACGCCAGCAGCTTGTCGGCAGGACCAAAGCGCTGCGATCTCCCCGCGGCAAGCAGGACCGCACAGACCTGTCCGGGTGCAATCATGCGTCGAGGCTATAGCGAATGGCGATCGTGTGCCACCCCTGCCGCCAGCGTCATCGACACCGCCCCGCAACGCGATCGCCCAGCCCCACTAATCCCCCCGGTATCGCAGTGCATCGACCAGCAGCGCGAAGGCTTGCGATTGCTGGCGGCGGCTGGGGTAATAGAGGTGATAGCCTGCGAAAGGAGGGCACCAGTCCGCCAGAACGCGCCTGACCCGCCCCGCTTCGACATGGGGGGCGACGTAGTCCTCGGGGAGGTAGGCGATCCCCGCCCCATCGAGCGCCGCCTGCAGGGCAATGGCAATGTCGTTGACGACCAGTTGTCCGGCAACGTGGACGTTGATCTCCCGGCCCTTCTTCTCGAACTCCCAGGCATAAAGCCCGCCCAGAGTCGGGAAGCGCAGGTTGATGCAGTTGTGATCGGCAAGGTCTGCCGGAGCAGCGATCGCCTTGCGCGCGTCGAGATAGCCAGATGTCGCCACCGCCGCCATCCGCATATCCGGGCCGATCCGCACCGCCACCATGTCCTGGGCGACGGTTTCGCCAAGGCGGACCCCGGCATCGAACCGATCCGCGACGATATCGACGAAGCCCGAGTTGACGCTGATCTCCACCGCGATCTCGGGATAATCGGCGAGCAGCTTGCGGGATGCGGGCCACAGGATGGTATTGGCGGCATGGACCCCGGTGGTGATGCGGATCGTCCCGGCGGGGCGATGACTCAGCTCGCCGATTGCCGCCAGCTCCGCGGCGATTTCGTCGAGCAGAGGCCCGGTCGTGGCGAGCAGCCGCTCTCCGGCCTGGGTGGGTGCAACGCTGCGCGTGGTGCGGGTCAACAGGCGGACGCCGATCCGTTCCTCCAGCCCGCGAACGGTGTGGCTGATTGCCGACGGGGAGACCCCCAGTTGCGCCGCAGCGCGGGTAAAGCTGCGTTCGCGCGCGACGGTGCGCAGGGTCAGCAGGTCGGTAAGGTCGCGCCGGTCCATTACTGAATGCAACTCAAAGGTTCATACAGATTATACCGTCTAATCGCCCCCGCCGTGCCCGTCTAGATGGGCTGCGGACAAGGAGATTGGCGATGGAACTCAGGCGATCAGGAACGCGGCAGGTCATCGACGGCCCGGCCGACTGGTTCACCGGACACGTACGGATCGAAATGCTGAGCAACCCGCCCGAACCATCGCGCGTCGGCTGCGCCAGCGTGACTTTCGCGCCCGGTGCGCGCACCGCCTGGCACACGCATCCGTTGGGCCAGACCGTGATCGTCACCAGCGGCACTGGCTGGACCCAGTGCGAGGGCGAGGAGCGCGTCGAGATTCGCGCCGGGGACGTGATCTGGTGTCCGCCCGGCCATAGGCACTGGCACGGCGCCACCGCGACGACGGCGATGACGCACATCGCGGTGCAGGAATCGCTTAACGGATCGCCCGTCACCTGGATGGAACAGGTGACCGATGGACAATATCTTTCCGGCTGAGCCGGAGCCTCACCCAAACGCGGGGCACTAGCCTGACCCGCGCCGCCCACCACAACCGTTCAAGGAGCACCTCACCATGCGTGCAACGATCATGCACAAGGCCGGCGACGTTCGCATCGAGAACGTGCCCGACGCGACCATCAGGCACCCGACCGACGCGGTCATCCGCGTGACCCGCGCCTGCATCTGCGGCAGCGACC
>JAFEEP010000262.1 GCA_018241045.1 Pseudomonadota bacterium
CGCCCGGCTTAACGCCGCTATTCCCGTTGACCTGCCCCGCGCCGAGCGGCGCAAGCTGGTTGCTGCGCGCTATCTCGCGCGCAGCCACCGCGAGCATCCTGAGAGTGGCTGTCCGCTCGCCGCGCTGCTCAGCGAAGTGCCACACGGCGGGGCCGGTTTTCGCGCCGCTTTCGATGGCGCCTTCGCCGCGGCACTGCTCGCCCGGCAGGAGGCGCACGCCGCCCCGCTCGACGAGGACCTCGCCCTGATGGCCCTGGCGATCGGCGGCCTCGCGCTGTCGCGGGCCGTGGCCGATCCCGCCCTGTCCGATGCCATTCTTGAGGCCAGCCGCAAAGCCAGCGGCGTCCTGGCCGACAGCTATGAGGAAGCAGAGCAATGAGCGAAGTCACGACCCTTGCCGAAGGCCGCGTCACGCATGAGCGTGTCGACCACATCCTGAAGATCACGATCGACAACCCGGCCAAGAAGAACAGCTTCTCGCCCGACATGATGCAGCAATTGTCCGCCGCGCTGACCTTGCTGGAGGACGATCCCGAGCTGTGGGTCGGGGTGATCGGCGCGGCGGGGGCGGACTTTACCGCCGGGCTCGATATGCCCAGGTTCTTCGGCCCGACCGCCACGGCCAAGCCGATTCCGCCGGGCAATGTCGATCCCTTCGGTCTGGCTCGCCGCGCAACCAAGCCGATCATCACCGCGGTCCAGGGCATCACTTTCACCATCGGGATCGAAATCGCGCTGGCCGGGGACATCGTCGTCGCGGCAGACGATGCGCGGTTCTGCCAGATGGAATCGAAGCGGGGGATCGCCCCGCTGGGCGGCGCGCATTTCCGCTACATCACCCGCGCCGGCTGGGGCGATGCGATGTACCACCTGATGCTGTGCGACGAATTCGGCGCCGAGGAAGCCCGCCGGATCGGGCTGGTTCAGGAAGTGGTCCCGGCGGGCACCCAGTTCGACCGCGCGATGGAACTGGCCGCGATCGTGGCCCGCAACGCCCCGCTGGGCATCCAGGTGACCAAGATCGCCGGGCGCAAGTTCATCGAGGCGGGGGAAGAGGCGGCGGTGGCCTTCATCCCGCAGATCCGCGACCGGGTGATGACCAGCCGCGACATGATGGAAGGCATCCAGTCCTTCGTCGAACGCCGCGAGGCGCGCTTCGAGGGTCGCTGATAGCGGTCATCGGCACAGCGCAAATGTCGATCAGCAACAGGCGGAGCGGCGCAAATGACGGTGAGCCTGCTAACACGCGGGGATGACATCCTCTGCAGACAAGGCAGGCCACTGTTCGGTGCGGGTCCAGTCGGGTCCGGTGGTCGGTGTGCGGCTGGGCACGATCGACCGTTATCTTGGCATTCCCTATGCCGCGCCGGTCACCCGGTTCGAATTGCCCCGCGCGCGCCAACCCTGGGTTGAGCCGTTCCAGGCGACCGCGCCCGGCCCCGCCGCACCGCACCGGGTTGCACCCTTCCCCGGTCTCGACGTGATCCCGCTGGTTGGATCGGGCGGGCTGGGGCAGGGCAACGACTACCTGCGGCTCAACGTCTGGGCACCGGTCGCAGCAGTCGACGCGCCGGTCATGGTCTTCATTCATGGCGGCGGCTTCGTGGTCGGCAGCAAGGATGCGCCGATCCAGGATGGCAGTGCCTTCGCCCGCTCAGGCATCGTTTGCGTCGCCATCAACTACCGCATGGGGATTGACGGGTTCCTGCCCGTTCCCGGCGTGCCTACCAACCTGGGCCTGCGCGATATGCTGTTCGCGCTGCAATGGGTGCAGGACAATATCGCCGCGTTTGGTGGTGATCCCGGCAGGGTCACGGTATTCGGCGAAAGCGCCGGGGCCATGGCGATCGCCGACCTGGTGACTTCACCGCTGGCGAAGGGCCTGTTCCGCCGCGCGATCATCCAGAGCGGGCACGGCTCGATGGTCCGCGACATCGGCGTTGCGCGGCGGCTGGTGCGCAAGCTGGCGAAGAAGTTGAGCGTAACCCCCGATGCCGCCGGGTTCCGCACGGTTGGCGATGAGGCTGCGGTCGAGGCGATCGAGAAGCTGGCCAAGCCCAATGCGATCGATTTGCGTGATGCCGCCGGATTCGAACCGGTCTATGGCATCAGCCGTTTCATCCCGGTCTGGGGCGACGACGTCTTGCCGCAAAAGCCGCTCGATGCTTTGCGCGATGGTGCGGGGCGCGATGTGGAGGTGCTGATCGGCACCAATGCCGAGGAGATGAACCTCTATTTCGTTCCGACCGGGGTGCGCGAGCGCATTCCCGGACTTGTCGCGTGGTGGCTACTGGCGCGTTCGCAGCCGCGCGCCCGCGTTGCGCTCAAGGCCTATGGGCTGGGCCAGGCCGGGGTGAAGCCGGGCCACGCCATGACCCGGGCGATGACCGATCTCGTCTTTCGCTGGCCCGCGCGGCAATATGCTTCGGCGCATCAGGGACGGACCTGGATGTACGAACTGGACTGGGGCTCGCCCGCGTTCGACGGGCAACTGGGTGCCTGCCACGGGCTTGAATTGCCCTTCGTGTTCAAGACCACGGCGATCGCGACCGGGCCTGAAGGGTTGCTCGGCCCCATCGAGCCGGTCGAGCTTGCCGAGCGGGTCCATCCGATCTGGGCCGGGTTCGCGCGCGATGGCTTGCTGCCTTGGCCTCAGTGGGGCGCCGACCGCCAAGTCTATCAACTCGACCGGGGCAAGGCGATCCGCGAGGCAGTGATGCCCGCCGCGCAATTTCTGCCGGAGTAGATCATGTATCTTGAGCGATTGCGGCTGGACGGGCGGACCGCCTTCATTACCGGGGGTGGGCAGGGCATCGGCCTCGCCTGTGCCGAGGCGCTGGCCGAAGCGGGCGCACGGGTGACCATCGCCGACCGCGACGGTGTGGTCCTCGAAGTCGGACGCACGACGCTGGCGGCGAAAGGCTACGCGGTCGAGGCGGTCCAGCTCGACGTTACCGATTCGGCTGCGGTCGACCGGGCCGCCGCAGCGATGCTGGTGCGCGAGGGACGGATCGACGTGCTGGTCAACAATGCCGGGATCGCGCGCAGCGAGACGGCAGCAGAGGACGTCGCGGACGAACATTGGCTCAACGTGCTCGACGTCAATCTCAACGGCAGCTTCTGGTGCGCCCGCGCATTCGGACGGCATATGCTGGCGGCGGGATCGGGGGCGATCGTCAACGTCGGCTCGATGAGCGGGTTCATCGTCAACCGTCCCCAGCCGCAGAGCTACTACAATGCCTCGAAGGCTGCGGTCCACCAGCTTACCCGCAGCCTCGCCGCCGAATGGGCCGGGCGCGGGGTGCGGGTCAATGCTGTCGCGCCCACCTACATCGCCACTCCTCTCAACGCCTTTGCCGACCAGCAGGGCGAGATGTACCGCCGCTGGATCGACGGCACCCCGCAAGGTCGGCTGGGTGGGCCCGAGGAGGTCGCCGCCGTTGTGCTGTTCCTCGCTTCCGACATGGCAAGCCTGATGACCGGAAGCGTGGTCCTCGCCGATGGCGGCTATACTTGCTGGTAAGGCGATCGGCATAGCGGCGCTGACGATCGGCACAGTATTGCAACCTATCATATAGGTGTATGACCTTTAAGATAGGTGCATCGGGATCACGAGTCCCGCCATCAGGAGAGGACACCTTCCATGCGCAAGACCCGCTTGCTTGCCCTGTCGACCGCCATGATGGCGGCGCTGCCCGCCACCGCCCATGCTGAAGCGACCGCAACCACCGCGGTCGATACGCCCCCCGCTGCCGCCGCGACCAGCGAGGACGAGGGTGCGATCGTCGTCACCGCCCGCAAGCGCGCGGAGACGCTGGGCGATGTTCCGGTGGCCGCGACCGCGATCAGCGGCGACACCCTGGCGTCGCGCGGGATCAATTCGGTGCGCGAGGCGGCGGCGCTGGCGCCCGGACTGAGCATCAACAGCGATGGCGCGGGCCGTGCCTTCATCGCCATACGCGGCGTGGGCGTCACGCTGGTCCAATCGGTCCAGCCCGGCGTCGGGCTGTTCATCGACGGGATCTACCAGCCCAACACCAGCTATCTCAACAACCCCCTGCTCGACGTCGCGCGGATCGAGGTGCTGCGCGGGCCGCAGGGCACGCTCTATGGCAAGAACACCCTGGGCGGAGCGATCAACGTCATTACCCGCGAACCGGGCAACACCTTCAGCGGCCGCGCCTCGGCGAGCTATGCCGGTCCCGACGATGCGTGGATGGTTTCGGGTTCGGTTTCGGGGCCGATCGTCAACGACAAGGTTTTGTTCCGTGTCGCCGCATCGCACCGCCAGCAGGACGGGTTCATCACCAACACCGCGCTGGGCATAAAGGGCAATCCGCTCAACACCGATTCGGTCAACGGAACCCTCGTCGTCCACCCCAGCGACGAGTTCAAGCTGACCCTCAACGGCTATTCGGACTGGGTCGACGGTGCGCAGAACACCTATTCGCGGGTTGCCGGACCGAACGACTATTCACGCACGATCACGGTCAACGCGCCCAACCGCCTGAACTTCCGCTACAGCGGCGCCAACGCCAAGGCCGAGATTGGCCTGGGCGCTTCGCAGCTGACCCTGATTGCCGCCTATGACCAGCGCAACGGCAACAGCCCCGATTCCGATGCCGATTTCGGCCCGGTCGACTATGCCCGCTCGGTCGGTCACGACGTGCTCAAGACCGGAACGGTCGAGGCGCGGCTCGACAGCCATCTGTCCGATACCGTGTCCACCCTGGTCGGCCTGTTCTACAGCCGCGAGGACGCTCATGCGGTCGACGTCACCACGCTGCTTCCGGCGATCACCGGCTTTCCCTTCAACGTCGTGCGGACCACCACCAACCAGACCAAGGCCGATACCTACGCCGCCTTCGGCACGCTGTTCTGGAAGCCATCGACCGCGTGGGAAGTGGCGCTGGGGATGCGCTATGACCATGAGGACCGCAAGGCGATCGGCTCGGTCGTCACCCAGCTTGGTCCGCTCGGCAGCGTCGGTGGTCCGCTGCCCCAGGCGCAGATCAAGTCGAACCAGGTCGAACCACGCCTCAGCATCACGCACCACTGGAACAGCGGGTTGATGACCTATGCCTCGGTCGCGCGCGGCTATCGCGGGGGCGGGTTCAACGCCCCCACCGCACCGACGCGGACTTACAAGGGCGACAGCGCCTGGACCTATGAGCTGGGCACCAAATACACCTCGTCCGATCACGCGATCTACCTGGCCGGCGATGTGTTCTACAACGATTACAAGGACTACATCGGCCTCAATTCGATTGCCCCGGCCGCCGGCGGCGGGTTGGTCACGGTCGATCTCAATACCGGCAACGTCGAAAGCTACGGGCTCGAGCTTGAGGGCGTGATCCGCCCGGTTCCGGCCTGGTCGATCTCGGGCGGGCTGACGCTGATGCACGCGCGGATTACCGATGCGCGCGCCTATACCGCGACGACCGGACGCACGCTTTCTTCCGACCGGCTGACCTTCCAGCCCGACGTGATGGCCAATGTCGCGACCGACTACACCATCGGTCTTGGCGGGGAGAACCAACTGGTCCTGGGCGCCAGCGCAACCTACAAGGGCAAGCGGCTCGCCGCCACGCTCAACCAGACGACGCCGACCTTCCTCGACGGCTACTGGCTGGCCAATGCCTCGATCACGCTGCGCCACGGTCCGTTCGAATTGCAGGGCTTCGTCACCAACATCGGCGACAAGCAATACTGGGAATCGTATATCGAAAAGACCACGCTGCAACTGGCCGGACTGCCCGCGTCGGACCTCGGCATCGTTGGCGAAGGGCGCCGCTATGGCGTTCGGGCGAGCGTCAAGTTCTGAGCCGATGGTCGCGCCGCATCCCCCGGCCCAGCGCCGCCCGCTGCCCGAAGGGTTCCTCGACCGGCTGGCAGCGCGCTTTGGTGACGCGCTCCAAACCGGCGAGGCGGTGCGCGCCGCTCACGGCGCGAGCGAGACCCATTTCGCGACCATGCTGCCCGATGCCGTGATCTTTGCCGGATCGACGCAGGATGTGGTCGACACCGTTAACCTGTGCCGCGCGGCCGGGGTGCCGATCGTGCCCTTCGGCGCGGGCACCTCGATCGAGGGCAACGCCTCGCCGGTCCATGGCGGCATCAGCCTCGACCTGACGCGGATGGACCGCGTTCTGATGGTCAACGCCGAGGATTTCGACTGCGTGATCGAACCCGGCGTGCGGCGCGAGGAGCTGAACCAGCACCTGCGCGATACCGGGTTGTTCTTTCCGATCGACCCCGGCGCCAATGCGACGATCGGCGGCATGGCCTCGACGCGGGCCAGCGGCACCAATGCGGTGCGTTATGGGACGATGAAGGACGCGGTTCTGGGGCTTGAAGTGGTGACCCCCGATGGCCGGGTGATCCGCACCGCGCGGCGCGCCCGCAAATCGGCGGCAGGCTATGACCTGACCCGCCTCTACGTGGGCGCGGAAGGTACGCTGGGGATCATCACCGCGATTACCCTGCGTCTCCATCCCATCCCCGAAACGATCTCCTCGGCGGTCTGCGCCTTCGATACCTTGAAGGGCGCGGTCGATACCGTGGTCCAGGCGATCCAGTGCGGGGTGCCGTTGGGCCGGGTCGAGATCCTCGACGCGCTGCAGATCCGCGCGGTCAACCGCTGGTCGAAGCTCGACTACGCCGAACTGCCGACCCTGTTCTTCGAGTTTCACGGCACGGCCAATGGCGTTGCCGAACAGATCGAACTGGTCCGCGCCGTGGCCGAAGGTAACGGTGGCGGGGAGTTTCTCTGGTCGAACCTGCCCGAGGAACGCTCGAAGCTGTGGCGCGCGCGGCACGAGGCCTATTACGCCGCGGTCAACCTGCGCCCCGGTGCGATCGGTTGGGCGACGGATGTCTGCGTCCCGCTTAGCCGCCTTGCCGAATGCATTACCCAGACCCGTGCTGACCTCGATACCTCTGCGATCCCCTCGACGATCCTCGGCCACGTCGGCGACGGCAATTTCCACGTCGTTTTTTCGATCGACCCCGCCGTGCCCGCCGAAATGGCCGAGGTAGAGGCGCTCAACGCCCGGCTGGTCGAACGCGCGCTGGCGATGGACGGCACCTGCACCGGCGAACACGGCATCGGCCTTGGCAAGCAGCACTGGCTCGAGGCCGAACTGGGCGATGCGGTCGAGGTAATGCGGACCCTGAAGCGCGCGCTTGATCCCGACAATCTGTTCAATCCGGGCAAGATCTTCACGCTGTGAAAGCCACGGTCGCCGCGCCGCCGCCGTTGTCGCGCAGTCTGCCCGCCGTGATCCTGCTTGCGCTGGTGCTGGCGGCGGGCAATGCCATGCTTGGCGTGTTCAGCGCGGTACAGGAAGCGGCCAAGGCCGAACTGGCACTGAGCGACACCCAGCTTGGACTGCTGCAAGGGCTGGCGGTGTCGCTGCCGCTGGCCGCCCTGTCGATCCCCGTGGGGATCGCGGTCGATCGCGCCAACCGGGTGCGGTTGCTGCTGGCCACCTCCGCCGCCTGGACGATCGGCACCCTGCTGACCGTCTGGTCGACGACCCTGCCCGCGCTGTTCACGGCACGGATGCTTGCGGGGCTGGGC
>JAFEEP010000263.1 GCA_018241045.1 Pseudomonadota bacterium
CAGCGTGGGGTCGCCGCCGGGCAGGGCGGATGCTTCCTTGAGGAAGGGTGCGCCCGTTCCCGCGGCGAAGTCCTCAGGGTGTTCGTAGCGCTGGCGCAGGCGGCGAAAACGCTGGCGCAGCGTGGATCCGCCGAACAGCGCCTCGACCCGACGATAGGCGTGAGCGAATGGATTGCTCCGCTCGCGCCATTTCTCGGCTGACAACGCGGAAAAGCCAGGCTGGGTCGGGTCCGAGCCGGGATCGAGCGCTGCCTGAACCAGCCCGGCCAGCGCCGCCTCGCGCCCAGCGGGGTCAGGATCGAGCGAGACCGTGGCGAGCGCCTCTGGTGCCCTCAGGATACGCCAGTGATCGGGTCGTGCAGGATCGATCCACACCACCGGGCACCCAAGCTCGAGCGCCAACGCGATGGTGTGGCCGGTGCCGCCGACGTGTGCCGTGGTCGCACCGTCCCACACTCCGATCAGCAGGTCGGATTGCTCGATCAGGATACGCCCCGCCAGGGCCACCCGCCGCGAGCTTTCCGCGGCGAACAGCGACGCCACCGCGCCGTCGCCGGGATCGTCGAGCTTGGCAAGAAACAGGCGCGACAGGGCATCGTCATCATCGGCGAGGTCGAGCACCTGTGCGCTGGCCGAAAGTTCGCTGATCGCCTCTGCATGACTGCGGGTGGCCGCGTCGAGCGGTTCCTCACCCGCCAGCAGGCGGCGCGCTTCGGCGGGATCGGTGGTCAGCGAGTTGATGGTGCGATTGAGCCGATTGCCGAACGGCAGCGGCGCGACCAGTTCGTAGCCGCGATCAAGCCCCATCCGGCTCGCCATGCGGTCGGTCCCGTCGGCCAGGAGGGTGTGGAGCCGCGTCGGCGCGAACGGCCCGACGCTGGCGGCACTCGGCGCAGTGGCGGCTGCGCGGTCGATCAGGTCGAAAATACCGGCCAGAACCTGCCCGATGGCCGCCTCGTTCGCGGCAAAGCTCTTCTGCCCGGCACGATGCCCCGTCGCACCCAATGCGAGCCGCACCTTGGGCGGCGGCGGAACGGGAATCCTGACATGACGCATCGCCCCTGCTGTGTGCAGGACTTCAAGGCCCACGGCAAGGCGCGGTATGGTCAGGGATGATGCAAATGGAAGGGAATGGTGGACGCACTAGGGCTCGAACCTAGGACCCGCTGATTAAGAGCCATGATCAGAGGGTCCTAGCGCATCCGCATGTGTCCAAAAATGGCGGAAATCCGGGATTCACAGTCCGCATTGTTCTTGAAATGTTCGCCAGTATCCACTACAAAAAGCTACCTAAGGTAGCAGGTACATATGGCGAACAGAGTAGGTTTGACGGACGCGAAGATCGCAGGACTCAAGGCGCCGGCGGCTGGTCAGATTGAGCTGGCCGATGGTATCGTCCCCGGCCTGAGGCTCCGCATGGGCGCCAGTGGTATCAAGACGTACATTCTGCGCAAGCGGGTTCAGGGCAAGTGGTTGAATGTGACCATCGGACGCCATGGTCCGAGTTTTACCCTCGCCCATGCGCGTAAGAAGGCGCGCGATCTGCTTGTCGATGTCGAGCAGGGCAAGAGCATTGCCAGGAAGCCGGGTGCTAAGAGGCAGGGGTCAAAGGGCGTCGGTACGGTTGCCGAGCTCTACGAGACGTATCTGTCCCAGCAGATCGAGGGCAAAAAGCGCAGCGCGAGGGAGTTCGATCGGGTCTTCCGAAAGTACATTGAGCCCGAGCTGGGAGACCGCCTCGCGGACTCCATTACCCGAGGTGACGTGAGCCGCTTTGTTGAGAAGATCGCATTCGAGCGGGGCAAGGAAACCCTGACGATGGCGCGGATCGTCTATCGCCATCTTTCGACCTTCTACACGTGGGCACTCACCAGACTCGAGCATATGCCTGCTAATCCCTGCCGGGACGCGTGGCGTCCGAAGCGGAATGAACCTCGTGATCGCGTACTCAGCGACCGAGAACTCGCGGCGCTATGGCAATCTGCGGTCGAGGATGGCTAGCTCGCCCGCCGAAACCCGGATGGGGCAGTTTTGGCCTTGGGCTCGTATCTGTACGGCAGGTTGACTCGGCCATTTTCTGCAACGCTCGAACTTGGTGCTGGGGCGGCCTGCTCGGATTGCCAGAACCCATGCTCGACCAACTGAAATCCGTTCGATGCTTCGGCAATCCTAATGCCGCCGGATGGACCGGCACGTTGCTCGGGGACTTCTGGCCTTGGCAGATCCTGGGCATTAGCAGGCATGGCTGATGCGATGGCAATGCCGCCGATCAGGAGGACTTTCATTGTCATTTCTCGATCCTTTTATAGCCGAATCGAGTGAGAACATATAAAGAACAAACGATGTAGGAAAATGCTTTGGCGCTGGTGCAGAGCGGAGGCTGCGCGGGGAGGGCACCTCAACCGGAGTAGGTCGATGCCCCAGCTAGAAAAAAGTCATCAACTCGAACGCCGTGCCCGCACGATTGTCGAACGCCTCAAGGGAACATGGCGCCAGAGCAAGGGCATGTGCTGCTGTCCTGCCCACGACGACCGCACACCGTCGCTCAGCGTGACCTTGGGGCGAAAGGCCATCCTGTTCCATTGCTTCGCCGGATGTTCGAATGAAGGACTCGATAAACCCGTTTTGCTGGGGCTTGCCAGGATCGATGTAGTGCCATTCGATCTGGTTCTTGCCAGCCCATTCCAAGATCGCCCGGCTGGTAAATTCGGTCCCATTGTCACTGACAATGCAAGCCGGTTTGCCATAGAGGCGCACCAATGTGTCGAGTTCACGCGCTACCCTGGCACCGGAGATGCTGGTGTCTGCCACCAGACACAGGTTCTCCCGGCAGCAATCATCATTGATCGCCAAAATCCTGAACTTGCGCGATGCACCAAAGGTGTCCGACACAAAGTCCATCGACCAACGTTCGCCAGGACGCAACGGCAAGGGCATCGGCGTCCGGCTGCCCCGCGCCCGTTTGCGGCCACGCCGACGCCGCACCGACAGGCCCTCCTCCCGGTATAGCCGGTAGAGCTTCTTGTGGTTCATGATCATCCCCTGGCGCTCCAGCATGACGCCGATCCGGCGATAACCAAAACGGCGGCGCTTGCCGGCGACCTCCTTCATGGCATCGCGAATGACACCGTGGTCTGGCGGGCGTTCGCGCCGGACCGTCTTGGGATCGACACCAATCAGCCCGCAGGCCCGGCGTTGCGAGATCTCGTAATCCCGCAACACCCGCAGCACCGCGTCCCGCCGCTGGACTGGCGTCGTCAGACTTTTCCC
>JAFEEP010000264.1 GCA_018241045.1 Pseudomonadota bacterium
AGCCCGCCCTGGCGGGCGCTACGGCCTTCGAGGATGCCCTGCTCGACGACGTGTCCGCACTGGCCGAGGTGCGCTGCAGCGACGACGACATCTCGCTGCTCTACACCGGCGGCACCACCGGCAAGCCGAAAGGCGTGATGTGGCCGCACAAGGACCTGTTCTTCGGCAGCCTCGGCGGCGGTGCCTTCTACACGCCGGGCGACGGACCGGTCAAGGCGCCGCAGGAGCTCGCCGACCGCGTGCGCAAGGCCCACCCGATGCGCTTCATGCCGGTTGCGCCGCTGATGCATGGCGCCGCGCACTGGGCGACGATGGTGTCGCTGTTCTCCGGCCACACCGTCGTGCTCAACGACCAGCAACATTTCAGCGCCGAACACGTGCTCGACATCGTGGCGACGCAGAAGCTCAACGGCATCACCATCGTCGGCGACGCGATGGCGCTGCCCATCCTCGACGCACTGAAGGCCCATCCGGGGCGCTGGGACCTGTCTACGCTGTTCCTGTTCGGCAATGGCGGCGCAGTGATGTCCGCCCACATCAAGGAGGCGCTCAAGCCCTTCCTGCCGCCCAACGTCTATTTCAGCGACGGCATCGGCTCCTCCGAGGGCGGCCAGCTCGGCATGGGCGCCAAGCCGGCCGAGGGCGGCATGATCAAGATCGCCGCGCGGCCGGACCTCGCCGTGGTGGTCGAGGGCAAGCGCATCGCCGCACCGGGCGAGGCCGGCATCCTCGCCCGCAGCGGCTACCTGCCGCTGGGCTACTATCGCGATCCGGTGAAGACCGCCGAAACCTTCGTCACCATCGCCGGCACGCGCTACGTGATCACCGGCGATGCGGCCAAGGTCGCCGACGACGGCGCAATCATCGTCTTCGGCCGCGGCAACAACTGCATCAACACCGGTGGCGAGAAGGTCTTCCCCGAGGAGGTGGAGGAAGTGCTGCGCATGAGCCCGAACATCCTCGACGCCGTCGTGGTCGGCCTCCCGGATCCGCGCTGGGGGCAGAAGGTCACCGCCGTCGTCTCGGCGCGCCCGGGTGCTGCGCTGGACGTGGATGCGCTGCGCGCCCTGTGCCACCAGCACCTGGCCGGCTACAAGGTGCCGAAGGAAATCGTGAGCGTGCCGGAGATCCTGCGCTCGGCCGCAGGCAAGCCGAACTACGTGTGGGCGAAGAGCATCGCCGAGCAGGCACTGACGGGCGCGGCGGGCTGAGCGCCTCCGCCTCCATCGATGCAGCGCCGGGAAACCGGCGCTTTTTTTCCGCCCGGTTCCGGCTCGTGCCGCCGACAGTCTTTCGGATGGCAGCGACGTATCGGTGATGCAAGACGAAAAAGGCCCGCCAGTGTTCCGAACACTGGCGGGCCCTGCACTCGAGGAATCAGATCCTCAGAACGTGTACTTCGCCACGAGAGAGACCTGGTCGCGGTCGGTCAGCAGGCGGTTCCTGACCGGGTCGAGGCTCGCGTTGCCGAAATAGCCCAGGTAGGTCAGGCCGATCTGGAAATTGCGGCGATAGGTCATCGTCGCACCGATGCTCAGGCGATGATCGCCTGCGCCCATGCCCAGGTTGCCCTGCAGCGTGCGGCCCGCCAACTGGTGCGAATAGCTGATCGGCACGCCCAGCTCCCAGTTCTCGATGATGCCGGGATAGGTCAGGCTGAGCGTCGAGGCGAACGCAAGACCGTAGCTGCCGAAGCTCAGATCGTCCGACAGGGGAGTCAGACCGAACCGATTGGTCGTGGCCGTCGCGCCTGGAACGCGTCGCGCTTCCGGATTGCTCACGCTGGTGTAGGCGACTTCCGCGAGGAAGTTGGCTTGAGGCGCCAGGAAGGTGCGACCGAGGTTGACGAAGGTATTGACGTTCGTCTGCAGCACATCCGCCTTGGTCGCCGTCGGAATCAGCCCCCCCCTCAGCCGCGTGTTGACCAGCGCGGGCGCATCCTTGCGATACGAGATCTCGCCACCCAGCGTCGCGACCCCGAAGCTGGTGCTGAACGTCGCCCCAAGCATCTTGATGTCGTCGAAGTAATGGTGACGGAAACTCGGCCCGGCCGGATCGAGATAGTTGATGTCAACCATCGGCGCGCGATCGCTGTAGTTCAGATAGATCAGCCCGACCTCGGTCTCGTTCGTCAGACGGTATTTGGCACCGACGCCCCACTGACCGGTCTTGCTCGGCGATTCGCCACCGCGCCGCGGAACCGTGCAAACAGGTCCCGGCAGGAGGCAGGCTGCCCCCGGGCCGACGACGTCGGACGTGCTCATGAACGATCCCGGCGCATTGACCAGCGTCTTGTGCCAGTTGTACTGCCACTGGGCCATCAGCGACAGCTTGTCGTTGACCTCGTACAAGGCCGAGATCTGGTCCTCCGGCAGCAACTGGTCCTTCACCTCCGTACCCGGGATGCCGGCCTTGGTGCCGTCCGCCGGGCCTTGCGCGCCCGAGATGCCGGGGATGAAGAGCGTCTCGCCCCACGACACGACGTGCTTGCCGAGGCGGACCGTGGCGTGCCCTTCGCTGCCGACGTCGAAGCCGGTATAGCCATAGGCATCGAGCAGGCGCGTGTAGCCGCCGTGATAGTGCCTGGCGTCCCGGGTGAACTCGTCGGCGGCCCCGCCGATCTTGTTC
>JAFEEP010000265.1 GCA_018241045.1 Pseudomonadota bacterium
GTCAGGCGGGGCGTTACGAATACTGCGATCGCTGAACAGACCGGAAAAGACATCATCCAAATTGCGTCGCGGCCAGACGCGGCTATGCTGGCCTGATCGCTTGTTGGAGAACGTCATGATCAGCCTGCGTACCGCTCTCGCCCCGATAGCCCTGGCCCTGTCGATTGCGCTGGTTGCCGCCCCCGCCGCCGCCGCGCCGGGCAAGCACCGCCATCACCCTGCCGCCGCAGCCAAGCCCGTCGCACCCGCCGAACCCGCCAATGTCGAGCAGGAACGCGCCAGGCTCAACGCCGAACAGGCCGCCGCCGCGAAGAAGCAGGTCGAGCAGAACGAGGCCAGCCAGGCCGCGCATGATGCCGCGGTGAAGTCGCGGGCCGAGACGCTGGCCGCACAGCAGGCTGCCACGGCCAAGGCTCAGGCTGAATATGACGCAGCCAAGGCCAAGTGGGATGCCGAAAAGGCCAAGTACGACGCCGATGTCATCGCCTGCAACGGCGGTGACCGCAAGCGTTGCGGAACCCCCGTCAAGACCAAGTGATCCGGGCGGCCGACCCGGCCGCTTCCACCAACGCCCGATGGTGTTCGGCCAACGACATTGACTTGCCCGCGCCTGCGCGCGAGGCAGCGTCCATGCTTGCGCCGGCCATGCGGCCGATCTTGCGCATCCATGTTCGGGAGCAGATCATCATGAATTTCCGCACCTTCGCCTCGGCCGTGGCCCTGGCCTCCCTGCCTCTTGCTGTTGCCGCACCGGCCAGCGCCGAAACCCCGGCCAAGGCCGAGATCGGCGCCTGGGGCGTCGACCTTTCGGGTGGCGACACCACCGCCAAGCCGGGTGACGATTTCAACCGCTATGCCTCGGGCAAGTGGCTCGACAAGACCGAAATCCCCGCTGACCGCCCCTCGGTCGGCACGTTCTATGACGTGCGCGATCGCGCCCAGGCCCAGGTCAAGGACCTGATCACCAACGCCCCCGCCGGCAGCAAGTACGGCACGCTCTATGCCAGCTACATGGACGAAGCCGGGGTGGAGAAGGTCGGCCTCGCTCCGCTGAAACGTGATCTGGCGGCGATCGACGCGATCAGGACCAAGGCGCAGTTCAGCCGCTTCATGGGCGGAACCAACGGCAAGTTCGGCATTTCCGTGGTCGATTTCGGAGTAGCCTCCGATCCCGGCAATCCGACGATGAACGTCCTGTTCCTGGGCCAGAGCGGGATCGGCCTGCCCGAGCGTGAATACTATTTCTCGCCGCAGTTCCAGGCCCAGCGCGACGCCTATCGCGCCTATATCGAACGGACCATGGCCGCGATCGGCAATCCCGATCCCAAGGGCGCGGCCCAGGCGATCATGACCTTCGAAACCAACCTGGCCTACAAGAGCTGGAAGATCGCGGATCGCCGTCAGATCGAAAAGCTCAACAACCCGATGAGCACGGCCGAGCTGGCCAAATACGCGCCGGAAATCGACTGGCCGCAGTACTTCGCCGGGGCGAAGATCGCCCCGCAGAAGCGGATGATCGTGGGTGAGAACACCGCGATCAAGAACATTGCCGCGATCTATGGCGAAACCCCGCTCGCCACGCTCAAGCTGTGGCAGCAGTTCCACATTGCCGATCAGGCCAGCCCATTCCTGACCAAGGCGATGGTCGACAGCAGCTTCGACTATGCCAAGACGCTGAGTGGCGTTTCGCAGCAGCGCCCGCGGTGGAAGCGCGCGGTCGATTTCACCAGCGGATCGCTGGGCGAGATGATCGGCACCGACTATGTCGCGCGCTATTTCCCGGCGTCGTCCAAGGCCAAGATGGAATCGCTGGTCGCCGGGCTCAAGACTGCGATGGCCGGGCGCATCCGCGGCAACGACTGGATGAGCGACGCAACCAAGCAGGCCGCGCTGGAAAAGCTGGCCAAGATGGACGTGATGGTCGGCTATCCCGACAAGTTCCGCAACTACGACGCGATGAAGGTGGTCGCCGGTGACCTTTACGGCAACGTCCAGCGCGCGGGCGAGTTCAACGCCGCCTATGCGATGAGCTTCCTGGGCAAGCCGGTCGACCGCAAGCTGTGGGGCATGAACCCGCAGACGGTGAACGCCTACAACGGCGGGCTGGAAAACAAGATCGTCTTCCCGGCAGGGATCCTGCAGGCGCCGTTCTTCGATCCCAATGCCGACGACGCGGTCAACTATGGCGCGATCGGCGCGGTGATCGGGCACGAGATCAGCCACGGCTTCGACGATCAGGGCCGCAAGATCGACGCAACCGGCGCGCTCAAGGACTGGTGGGGCGCCGAGGATGGCAAGCGTTTCGAGGAACGCGCCAAGGTTCTGGGCGACCAGTATGCAAAGTTCGAAGCCGCCCCCGGTGCCTTCGTAAACCCGGCGCTGACCATGGGCGAGAACATCGCTGACTTCGCCGGTTTGCAGGTTGCGCTCGACGCCTATCGCGCCTCGCTGGGTGGCAAGCCCGCCCCGGTGATCGACGGCCTGACCGGCGAACAGCGCCTGTTCCTCGGCTGGGCGCAGGTATGGCGGACCAAGGCCCGCGAGGCCGCGCTGCGCCAGCAGGTCGCGACTGATCCGCATAGCCCGGGCCAGTTCCGCTCCATCGGCCCGGTCCGCAACATCGAGGACTGGTATCAGGCCTTCGGGATCAAGCCGGGCGATGCGCTGTACATCCCGCCCGAAAAGCGCGCGAAGATCTGGTAAACCCGGTCAGCGACAATTCAGGGGGCAGCGGCAACGCTGCCCCCTTTCCCCTTCGCGGGGCTGAACGAACCACAAGGATTCCCTCATGAAAATCGCCCTCCCCATGATTGCCCTGGTGATCGCAGCCAGCCCGTTCGGTGCGACGCTGGCCAGCGCCCAGGCCGCCGGCAGCGTGTTCAACGATGCCTCGCCCCTGCCCTTCCACGCCCCCGACTTCTCGAAGATCAAGGACACCGACTACCAGCCCGCTATCCTGGCCGGCATCGCCCAGCAGCAGGCCGAGATCGATGCGATCGCCGCCAATCCCGCCGCGCCGACTTTCGAGAACACGATCGAGGCGCTGGAGAAGTCGGGTCAGATGCTGACCCGCGTGATCTATGTTTTCAGCGCGCTGACATCGGCCAACACCAACGACACGCTCGACAAGATCGACAGCGAAACCGCGCCCAAGCTGGCGGCGCTGCGCGATTCGGTCGTGCTCAACGACAAGCTGTTCGCCCGGGTCAAGGCGCTCTACGACCAGCGCGCCGGCCTCAATCTTTCGGCCGACCAGTTGCAGGTACTGACCCTGCGCTATGAGGACATGGTCCGCAACGGCGCGCTGCTCTCGGCCGCAGACAAGGAAAAGCTGAAGGCGGTCAACGGCCAGATCTCCTCGCTCCAGACCGATTTCGGCCAGAAGCTCACCGCCGGAACCAAGGACGCCGCGCTGGTGGTCAAGAGCAAGGCCGCGCTGGCCGGGATGTCACCGGCGGACATTGCCGCCGCCGCGAAGGCCGCGGCGGACCGCAAGCTGCCCAAGGGGACCTGGCTGATCCCGTTGCAGAACACCACGCAGCAGCCCGCGCTGGCCAGCCTGTCCACCCGCGCCACCCGCCAGGCGCTGTTCGCCAAAAGCTGGAGCCGGTCGGAACAGGGCAATGCCACCGATACCCGCGCACTGATCCAGCAGCTGGCCCAGCTGCGTGCGCAGAAGGCCAAGCTGCTCGGCTATCCCGATTTCGCCAGCTACGCCCTGTCCGACCAGATGGCCAGGACCCGCGACAACGCCACCGGCTTTCTCAACCAGATGGTCCCCGCCCTCGCCAAGGCCCAGCACCGTGATGCGGCGGAGCTGAGCGCGCTGATCAAGTCGAAGGGTGGCAAGTTCGCAGTCACCCCGACGGACTGGGATTTCTATGCCGAGAAGCTGCGCAAGGCCAAGTTCGA